>CAZJDS010000176.1:0-5722 GCA_964544795.1 uncultured Alkaliflexus sp.
AGATTTCGACGGATGAAGTGCTGGGGAATATTTTTAAAAATTTCTGTATCGGAAAGTAGAACTACATTCCTAATTTGTCATTCCAATAAAGAATAAATACCTTGTATCCGCTCTCATCGGTAAAATATGGTAACAATTGCTCTCCTTTCAATTTATAGGAATCAATAAAAGAGACCTTATCTATTAAAGCCTTTTCAATGCGATGGTTTCCATCTATAATCACAAAGCACCCTGCAGATATTTCTGCTTGAATAACAGGCCGGGAAACATCAACAGAGGGCAGATGATCCTCATTAATCTTCCCTCTACAATTTCTTTTAAACCATTTACCCACATCAATTTGCTCTTGTTCAATCTTTAACACCCCAGAGTGTATATCTTCAAGAATGCGACTGATATTAAAATGAAAAATACCGTTTAGGAAAGTTTCATCACCTTCCTTTTCTTTAGCTGGCACATAAGCCTTATCTATTTTAAGTATTCTATAACCACGCATTGTTCATCTCTTTACTTATATCTAAAGGAGGTTTGTAGCACCTTTTGTACATATAACCTCTATTTTTTCAAACTTCAATTCTGGCAAAACTATTAAAATTTCCTTCTCTAACTCTTCCTTCTGCCAGTATACGATATAGTTTATCCTCGCCTCTATTAATTTATATCCATTATTCTCATATTGCACTATCCGCTCTTTATAGCTATTTGAAAATTTGACAATGGAGTTTCCGCTTTTGTCAGAACAACCATCATGGTGAACCATTAGCTCATCTCCACATTTAAGGTTTGCTATAATATTCTGTCTGTGAATAAAATAGTCTAACCAAATATCTTTGTGAGACAGGTGCACTACTAACAATTTTGCAGGTTCATATTGAAAGTTGTCATTAAATCGCTCTATATTCTGACAAGCAATATCGTCAAGGTAATCACCATTCAAATGAATGGTTAGGTTTTGTTTAGCCCTTGTCATTGCAACATAAAGCTGTCTTTTTTTCTCATCATTAACGGGATTGAAGTCGTTAAGCATTAAAAAAACATTGTCGAACTCTTTCCCTTTTGCCTTATGAATAGTTGAGACAATAATCATCTCTCCGTTTGGATTAACAAAATCTTCAAAATTCGATTCTCTAACAAAGAGTTCAAAGTCAGATTTATATCTCCTTTTTGGATTACTCAGTTCAAAATCTTTAATCAGACCGATACAAATATCAATAGTAGAGCTTTCTTTATAATTACTCCACAGGTTCTTTTTTGCCTCTCTCCAGCTGTTATCGCTAATTATAAATTTGTCTTTGGTTAAATTAAGTTGTTCGATAAAATATCGTACTTCAAATAAATTATATAAATTAAAGCCTTCGTTGGTTTGAATGAGTTTTGCGGGCAAGCCTTTACTTACTAGATGTCCTGCTATTTGCAACGCTTCAAAATTTGTAACAGTCAAAACAGAAGTAGTTCCTGTTAAACCAGAAGATGATATGTTTTCAACAACAGGTTCGATTAAATTAGAAGAGGAATACTTAATTATTTTCAGCAATCCTGTTTCGCTCGTATGGGCAACAATAGGTGTCTCTTTAAGGCGGTGCGTAATTTTTTCAACAAACTGATTTGTGAATTCCACAAGATTGGCCTTACTGCGATAGTTTTCAATTAACTCATCCTTTTTGGCTTTCTGTTCAGTAATGAACTGTTCTAAGTATTTAGAACTTGCGCCTCTAAACGCATAAATATTTTGATCATCATCACCAACCGCAATCACTCTCATCTCTTCATTATGTTCCATTAAAGCTTTTATCAACTCAAATTCATGACTATCCATATCTTGAGCTTCGTCAATAACTAAAACGGCCTTTGTAATACGATTGGTTTCAATATCCTTATTTCTAATTTTCTCAACAGTCTCACGGATAATAGTTTGCGACTTCTCAATTGTCCCCACCTTACCCAGCAAATCAAAACAATAGGCATGGAAAGTTTTTATTTCAATAAAACTAGCTGCATTCCCAATTAATTCCAGCAAGCGCTTTTTGAATTCAGTAGCTGCTGCCCTTGAAAATGTGACCATTAATAATTGTTCGTGCTTCACATCTTCCATGAGTAATAAGGAAGCGAGCTTATGCACCAGCACCCTGGTTTTACCGCTACCAGGCCCAGCTGCTACTGCAATATAGGGTGAGATATTGTCTTTTATGATACCTAATTGTGATGGTGATAACTCTCCGAACAGTTGTCTGAATTTTGCAGGCGTAATATTTCTTTTTATCTCATTTTGTCTACTGCCCTTAAAATATTTATTCAGGAAAGAGGTGTAATTAAGTTGGAAATAATCTTCCACAAACTGCAAAGCTTCCTTGTAGTCACTAATCATTTTTTTTGCATATTCACCCACAATATGAATCTGCTCTATTTTATTTTCATAGAACTGATTCAGTTTTTTATAATCTTCCGCTTTATATTTTATCTTATTATCCTGCTCCAATCTTTCAATAGTTAGGCTATTATACACCACAAGAAAACCACCTTCTATTTTTATTGCTTCAATTCTTGATAAATAAAACAACGCATCTTCAATATCTTCGAGCTTGATGTTGAGTTTAAATAGCGCATTTTGATTCTCATATTTTTCTTTCAACTCATGCACAGAGAATTCGACTAATACTTGTTCCCTATTTGCATCGTCTGGCGATATATTTAAAGAGCTTTTAGAGTAAAGAAACCCGACAATAAAACGAGCTAATTCATGCCGTTTTTCTAATTTATTCTTTAGTTCTATCTCTGAATAGTTGGATAAAATTGTTAGATGATTTTTCGAGAAATCATGTTGTTTTCTTTTTAGCCAATTTTTAATCACCCAAAAATTAATGATAGTTCTTATCTTATTGGGTGAAACATCAGCACATCCATTCTCCTCTGCCAGTTCATTAAGTTCTTTTATATGAAACGACTTTTCTTGTTCTTCAAACTGTGACGCCAAAAATTTTTCTATTCGACTAATTGAGTGAACAATAGCTAGTGAACGATTTTTGTTCTCACCTCTTTTAATATAAGCTGCTAAGTCTTTTGTGTCGGCTAATATTTTTTCTTCACGCAATAAATTCACAACATTAATCACCTCCTCTTTCACTATTCCCAAATGATCGGAGATATAATCTATCCTGGATTCAGCAACTTCATCAGTTGCCTGCTTTCTACTTCTACTGGAAAAAAGCTTTTTAATAATTCGAGTTGCTTGCTGTTTTTGTTTCTCGTTGAACTTTTCCGACAAGTTTATTTTCTCGATGGCTTCTTGCGCATTTTTAGATAAAATACTGTTGGCAAAAATCCTGGGCATATTTTGTCCTCGTTTAAGATATCCTGATTCTTCCAATGCTGCAATGGCTGTAGTAACCCTTGTTTCTATCTCAACTACATTATCATCCCAGCCAGCTTTACGTGCAATTTCTAACGCCGAATTTGATACACTTGATCTAAATCGCGTAATATCCTTTACAGCCTTCCAGATTTGTTGAATCTCCTTTATATTTAACTTGGTTTGATTGAGTAAAATAAAATGCTTGCTTAAATCTTCTTCATTAAAGAGAACGTAACAGTCCGCAGTAATATCTGCATCCCTGCCTGCTCTTCCTGCTTCTTGCACATAATTTTCAAGGGAGTCTGACAGTTCATAATGAATAACCATACCCACATCCTTTTTATCAACGCCCATTCCAAAAGCAGATGTAGCAACCATTATATCTACATCACCACAAATAAATGCATCTTGATTTTGCGACTTTTCTTGTTTATCCATTTTCCCATGGTAGGGCTTTGCCAAGTATCCATCATTTGAAAGTCTTTCTGCAAGTTGGTAGGCTCTTCTGGTTCTGGAAACATAAATAATCGTTGGACACATTTTCCCATCAATTAAATTGCGTAGGGTATTGTATTTATCCTCCTCATTTTCTTTGGGAATTACTTTATACGTCAAATTAGTACGTGATACTTTTGTGCTAAAAATCTCTAACTTTAGCGATAATTTCTCTTCAAAATAATTCTTTATATCTTGAATTACATTTTGTTTTGCAGTGGCAGTAAAGCATGAAACAGGTATCCCACTTTCAAGGTTTTTCTTTTCTTGCAATGCCTTAATAAAATCGCCTATATAAAGATAGTCCACACGAAAATCTTGCCCCCATGATGAAAAACAGTGTGCCTCATCAATGACGAAACGCACCACATTTCGTCCGAGCAATAATCTTTCAATTGATCTTGATCGAAGTGATTCTGGCGAGATATACAAAATTGAGGCGGCTCCATTTTCAACTCTTTCAAAAGATTTTGCTCTTTCAATTGGGTCTAATAAACCATTTATAGTAACAGCGTCTGTAATGTTTGCATTCTCCAAATTGTCTACCTGATCTTTCATCAAAGATTGCAGAGGTGAAATTACTACTGTTAAACCCTTTACACTTTCTCCACTCATCAATGCAGGCACCTGAAAAGTTATCGATTTACCGCCACCAGTAGGAAACACAGCTAAAATAGACTTATTGCTAATTGCTGCATTAACTGCGTCCTCTTGCAAAGGTTCCTCTCCATAGGTTCTATAGGTGTCAAAACCAAAATACTTCTTTAATCCGATTTTTGCATCAAGTGACTTATTACAATAAGAACATCCCTGCAAACAAGGATTATTTCTCAATAAATAAAGAACCCTTTCAACTTCAGGATAATTCTTAATTACCCACGGTGGTGTTATTGAGTACCGACTATTGGTATTTATTAATGCTAAACAATAGGCTAATTCAATCGACGTTTCTCGAATGATTAGCTCTAAAGCAACATTTTGGCAAATCTTACCTAAGAACTCTTTCTGTATAAAGCTAATAAGATCTATATCAGACACTGAACAGTCAGCAAAATCAAAAAACCACTTAAACTCGTTTTTGTCACTGAGTAATGCACAAAATATCTGTTTAATTTCATTATTAATTTCTTGGAATGCGGCTAATTCATCAAAAAACAAGTCTTTAGCCTTTATTGCATCATTCAGAGGATTATTCAACTCTTCAGTTTGTAGCTTATCATCCTTTAAAAGAGCATGATATGGTTTAGCAGGAAATAATAATGGGGATAAATATAACGTGTCGATGGCTTTCATTCGAGACAGGTCCTTGTTCGCAGCTCTCGCAAGAAAGGGCAAGTCGTGTTTAATGATGTTATGACCACAGATATATTCCTTCTGATCAATAAAATCAAGAAATTCAGTAACTGAATTTGAATGCAACTTTAAACAACTATCTGTTACACCACCGATATCGAGAATTCTCTTGCTTTTAAAATCAACTTCAGCATCTATGAAAACAATATCTTTCATTCGGAATGATTCAAAACAGCTATTTAAAATACCACTGTTATTACATCAACTCAAAAGGTGATGTTTATACAACATTGAACTAAATAACCTCCAAGTCGAATAAGTTTTCTTTTTAAAAATAGCATAAATCTTTTCAGGTTCAAAAGCCTGTAACTCTATGATTCACTTTTACGAAATGCAATTATGAGAAAACGAAAGTTTATATTGCGAGTTAGTTCATAATACCTAAGCTCTTCCTCTTAACAAACTTATTATGAGCAAATTAATCCTGCTGAATAATGAACTTAATTGTTTTATCATACTGCGTATTTTTGAGTCTAATTAAATATAAACCTGCGGGACTCCCAGAGATATTTACGGTATGACCCG
>CAZJDS010000177.1:0-1137 GCA_964544795.1 uncultured Alkaliflexus sp.
ATTGGCCGATGAGGTGATAATAAGAGGCTTGTCTGGCAACCTGTCAAAAGAGATAATGCCTGGGAGGGGTAAGCTAACCATCCTTGATATTATTCAGCTTCCCTCATTTTTAGGACAGCCAGATGTTGTTCGGTCTCTTCAAACTATGGCTGGTGTTCAAACTGTGAGCGAAGGAGTGGGCGATATATTTGTTCGAGGGGGTTGACCTGGACAAAACCTAATTCTCTTGGATGGTATGGAACTGATGAATCCTGTTCATTTAATGGGTGTTTATTCAATATTCAACCCGTTTACGACCCGTTCTGTCGATCTTTTTAAAGGCCATGCTCCCGCATCTATGGGTAGTCGCTTGTCTTCAGTCATATCTGTCTCTTCAAGTGAGCCAACCATTGTTCCTTCAGGATTTTCTGGTTCAATTGGAAATGTGGCTACCAGTTTGGGGTTTTCACGAAAATCGAAGGATGGGAAGTGGGGTGTAGTTATGGGACTTCGTCGAAGTTTTTTAGAGCTCTATAAGCCCATTACATCGCTGTTTTTATCGGCTGAAGATGACTTTTTTGAAAATAACAGTTACTATTTTTATGATTTTAATGGCCGTTTGGTTTATCAACCCAAAGCAACCACCTCTTTTGCTTTAAACTGGTACTGGGGGAAAGATTTCTTCAAGATGGAAAATCATAAGATTAATTACCTGACAGAAACTGATTTTGGCAATGGAGCTCTCTCCTTTGTTTGGAATCAGAGTCTTACCAAGCGTATAAAATTAACATGGGATGTGGGATATACACAAGCATGGGCTGGGTTTTCAGGAATGGTCATTGATAATACTATCGGTTTTGATAGTAGTCATCGAAAACTCCATACAGGTATTCAACTTTCAGGCGAGAACAAACGTCATTCATGGTCTGTCGGGTCAAAATTTAGTAGATATACTACAATTCCGCAAGAGATGTTTTTGATTATGGAATCGGACACTTCTAACTTCTACAATAAATTTGAAAATGCCCAGGTAGAATTGTTTTTTGAAGATAGCTACAAGCTGGGTGAAAGGCTGGTTTTATACGGAGGTTTGCGCGCTCATTATTATAAAACATTGGGTCTCTATGATTTTGTTGGGAGCGATGAATCTATCATACA
>CAZJDS010000177.1:1147-5625 GCA_964544795.1 uncultured Alkaliflexus sp.
TGGGCATTAATGGATCTACTACTCATATTAAAAGAGGAGACTCTTCTAAAGGGAGTCTCTATTTTTCTCCTTCTATTTCAATGCAATATCGAATGGGGAACAAAAATCAACTAAAGTTGGCATGGTCTCGAAATGTGCAGATGATCCATGTCGCCAGTTTAAGCTCTATGCCTTTACCCAATGATATGTGGATGATGGCAACACCCTATCTGAAACCTCAAACTGGTCACCAGTCCTCTTTAGGTTATTATAAACAGCTGAGGGGCTATTCCTTTTCATCAGAGGTGTTTGCTAAATATCTATCTAATCAGTCTGTTTTTAATATTAACTTAGAAGGAGATGAGGAGAGTTTTGAGGATCATTTTTTTATTGGAAAAGGACGGGTCTTTGGCTTAGAACTCACAGGACGAAAGGAAATTGGAGCGGTGAGGGGGGAAGTTAATTACACTTTGATGCGATCTGAGCGTTCATTTCCTGAAATATATGCGGGAGAATGGTATCCTGATAAATTTGATCGAACGCACGATCTTTCCGTAACAGCGCAATGGGAAATTAATGAGAGATGGGATTTGTCTTCCTTCTTTGTCTATGCCACAGGTAACAGTATGACGCTTCCTTCTGGTCGTATGTGGTTGATGGGAACTGTTATGAATGATTATGATGGTTATAATAACTTTAGAATGCCACCTTATCATCGGTTGGACTTATCGGTGAATTATCATTTAAAGAGTGATTTTTTCGATGAGTCGGTTCTTAACTTCTCTGTAGTAAATTTGTATAACAGAGCCAATCCTTACTTTTTGTATTTTAAGGTTTATCAAGGAAACAGTAAGTATGATTTAGATGTGCAAGCTGCGCAAGTTTCTCTATTTCCTATAATGCCCTCCATCAGCTGGAGGTTTAAATTCTAAGATGATGAAGATTTTATCTATTCTGGTTTTATCTATTCTCCTTTTTTCTTGCTCAAAAGAGGTGGAGATCGATCAGCCTCATTATGAATCAAAAGTGGTGGTAGATGGGTACATCGAGACAGGCCGTTCAGCTCATATACATTTGACATCGAGTTCTCCCTATCTGATTCACTATGATTCGGCTTCTATTATTCGCACTTTTCTAAATCATGCCAAAATTACCTTGAGTTCATCTAAGGGGGAGGAAGAGATTCTTACTATTTATCGAGAAAGTCAATTTTTCCCTCCTTTTATTTATAAGAGTGTGCAAATGAAAGGCGAGGAGGGTGTTAAATATGACTTACTTATAGAAGTAGATCAACAAGTGCTTACCGCTTCCACTACGATTCCGCCTAAACCTGTGGTTCTTAATACACGTTTCGCCCCGCAAACAGATTCAACTGGTTATGCAGAATACATAGTTGCACCTCCTCAAACAGGAGAGATTTATTTATTTCCATTGGTTCGAAGCACCTTTTCTAAAGAGAGCTTTCATCCCACCTTTCAGGGAGTGAGTGTTGTCTCGGCTGATGATCAAGGTTTGGCATGGAAAAAGATACT
This sequence comes from uncultured Alkaliflexus sp., assembly GCA_964544795.1. Classification (GTDB taxonomy): domain Bacteria; phylum Bacteroidota; class Bacteroidia; order Bacteroidales; family Marinilabiliaceae; genus CAZHHH01. The sequence continues at coordinate 2,659 of CAZJDS010000177.1, forward strand.
TCGTGTTAGAGAAATGCGTAATTATTCATCCAATCCAAAAGCTTTTTATTACAACTCCTTTCCCAAGTTTCAATACGATCTTCGCGACACGATTTGGGTGCTTCCTGGAGCTGTAGATTCGATTTCTTACAGAGTCTTAAAAAGTCTTTTTACCGATTTATCAGGAAATGAAAATCCATTCGCTTTTAATGGAAACCGAATAGAAACCAATATCCAAGGTGGATTAGGCCGTTGGACGGGAATTGGTATTGCACCGTTGATAAAAATTAGTTACGAGGAGTTTTGACAGATCTCCTTTTTGGAAACCTGACTTTTATTCGATTAGTTTTCTCTCTTTGAGTAGGATCTCCATCTCTTTTTGAACTTCTATTGCAGCTATTTGTGCTTTTTTAGCAAAGTCTTCGTTGTTGCTTGCATAGATGATTTGACGCGAAGAGTTTACCAATAAACCGCATTGACTATTCATGCCGTTCTCTGCCACCTCTTTTAAACTTCCTCCTTGCGCGCCAACACCTGGCACAAGTAAGAAATGGTTGGGTATAATTTTTCTAATATCTTTTAGCATTTCTGCACGAGTGGCACCAACAACATACATCATATTGTCGCTATTGCCCCATTTTGAGGATGTTTTTATTACACGCTCAAAAAGTTTCTCACCATCCTCTTCCATATACTGAAAGTCATCGGCTCCTTTGTTGGAGGTTAGTGCCAACAAAATCACCCATTTGTCTACATAAGTAAGAAAAGGCTTCACAGAATCCTCACCCATATAGGGTGCCACGGTTACAGCATCAAACTCCATGGCATCAAAAAAGGCTCGTGCATACAAGCTTGAGGTATTTCCTATATCTCCTCGTTTGGCATCAGCAATGATGAAAATATCAGGGTGTTTGTATCGCAAATAGTTAACGGTTTTCTCAAGACTGTTCCATCCAGTAACTCCCATACTTTCGTAAAATGCTAAGTTGGGTTTGTAGGCAACAGCATATTCATAAGTGGCGTCAATGATCTCTTTGTTGAATGCAAAGATGGGATCAGAGGTATCCATAAGAAAACGAGGGATCTTTTGAATATCACTGTCCAAACCGATACACAGAAAGCTCTTTTTAGCTTTTATCTGATCAAAAAGTTCTGCTGAATTCATAGCTTATGGATAAACTTATTAGACTATTGGGCCAAAGCCCTTTCTTTAATTGATAAATATTTAGATTAAGATTGTCAGTATAAAGATACTACGATTTAAAAATCAATTTTTTTAACTGCAACCATGTAAAAATAAGCAATAATTATGATTTTACATTTCACTTACCTTGAGTCTTTCTGCATTTTCCTCCATCTGTAGTCTGTCTATTAAATCCTGAATTTCGCCATCCATTATGCTGGGTAGATTGTGTACCGTATAATTTATGCGATGGTCGGTAACTCTTCCTTGTGGATAGTTGTAGGTGCGAATTTTTGCTGATCTGTCGCCTGTGGAAACCATTGTTTTTCGCTTAGAGGCAATTTCGTCCAGGAACTTCTGATGCTCTAAATTATATATACGAGTTCGTAACTCTATCATTGCCTTGTCAAGGTTTTTTAGTTGTGATTTCTGGTCCTGACAAGTAACCACAATTCCTGTTGGGATATGTGTTAATCTTATGGCAGAGTAAGTTGTATTTACAGATTGTCCACCTGGACCCGAAGAGCAATAAGTGTCTTTACGAATATCTTCGTTTCTCAGCTGTACATCAAACTCTTCGGCTTCTGGTAAAACTGCCACTGAAGCAGCCGAAGTGTGCACTCTGCCTTGTGTTTCGGTTTGTGGAACACGCTGCACTCGATGAACGCCCGATTCGTATTTCATAATTCCATAAACGCCGTTTCCTGTCACATTAAAAACCACTTCTTTATATCCCCCTGAAGTACCTTCGGAGGTGTTTGTAACTTCTACTTTCCAACCTTTGTCTTCACAAAACTTGGTGTACATACGAAAAAGTTCGCCAGCAAAAATACTGGCTTCATCGCCACCAGCACCTGCTCTAATTTCAACTACTGCATTTTTACTGTCTTCAGGATCTGAAGGGAGAAGGAGCACTTTGATCTCTTCCTCCATTTTTGGCAGCTTCTCTTCCATCTCATTCAACTCTTCCCGAGCCATTTCGCGCATCTCATCATCGCTCTCCTCTTTTAAAAGTGATTTGGTGCTCTCTATGTTTTCAAGGAGATTTTTGTATTCTTTCGATACTTCAACCAGATCTTCCAAGTCGCGATACTCTTTATTGAGTTTGATGTATTTTTTTGTATTGGAAATTACTTCTGGATCAGTGATTTGTTGACCAATTTCTTCGAAACGAAGCCGAATGGCTTCTAATTTTATGAGAAGTGAATTATTTATAGACATAATAAAAGTTGTTGTTTGTGATTGTTAATTAGAATAGATGTGTGTAATCTATTTTTTGGGCGGGGCCTGGATGAGAGAGTAGGATGAGCGTAGCTAATACTCAAACTCCCCGAAATCGCTTTTAATAGTCAAATGCGCCTTAGGAGCAGCCTCACACCTTCCAACAATCAGACCTTCGATGTTGAAGGTTTTAGCTATATCTATAATTTCTTGAGCCATTTCAGGAGCTACATAGAATTCCATGCGATGTCCCATGTTAAAGACTTTGTACATTTCGCTCCATGGGGTGTCTGACTCTTCTTTAATGATTTGGAAGAGTGGGGGCACCTCGAAAAGGTTGTCTTTAATTATATGTAAATTGTCGACAAAATGCAAGATCTTTGTTTGTGCGCCACCTGAACAGTGGACCATACCATGAATATTTTGGCGGTGATCTTTTAAAATTTCTTTAACCACTGGAGCATAAGTTCTGGTAGGCGATAAAACCAGTTTCCCTGCATCTACGCCTAATCCTTCAATGGCTTGGGTTAAATTGTAACTTCCTGAGTAAACTAAGTCGGAAGGAACTTGAGGATCAAAGCTTT
>CAZJDS010000178.1:0-5599 GCA_964544795.1 uncultured Alkaliflexus sp.
TGCGAACATTGATGTTTTGTTCTTTTGCTACCATGTGGGCAACCACATTTATACAAGCGGCGTATCCACCTAACAGATATTCCAGCGGATTGGGGCCATCTTCATTACCTCCAAAATCCAGCTCTTTATCGGATATAAATTCAAATTGACGCGCTTTGATATCCAGACGATTTGCGGTTACCTTTTTACCAGTTATTGAAACAGTGAAATCTGACATAATAATTTTTTTTAAAAGGTTAATTGTTCTTTTTATTTAAATCAACAATTTTTGTTTGTGTTGACATTACAAAGATGGAGGCTTTTGACTTTTCCTGAAATCCCATACATGAGGCATTTTATATACCGCAAATAGGGTAGAGGGGGGATTTTATTGACAAAGCCCTCTCTAAATGATATAAATTCCTATATTTATCATTCCTAACTAAAAAGCCATGAACCACTCTATATTATTTTTTATTCTCTTTGTTTCATTTCCGTTCACAACGTTTGGCCAAATCTTAAATCCTACCAATCAAGATTCAATCGATATTTACGCTACTCCTTTTATACCTGCAAGGTTAAAATCATCAGGCGAGTTGCTCTTAACTCAAAATGTTTTCTCTACAGATGGAAGTATTCAGCTTACTGTGACAATACATTCAGGAGCCATAAACTATTCTATCCATAAGAATTTAGTGGAGATAATTGCTCCTTCTTTGTTAGATATTCAATTGTCAGATGGAATGCTTGTTCAGGGAGTTTCTGTGGTTGATTTAAAGACAAAAAGTTTAGATGAGATCATACAATTGCCCTATGGAGAGAGACCGTTTGTCAACAATAAATACAATGAGATCACTTTTAACTTATTGAATAATAAAGGGCTTAAGTTTTCGTTGATTTTTAGAGTCTACAATGAAGGTGTCGGATTCAGATATTTGTTTCCCGACAATAATATTGCTTCTAATATTCGAGTGAACAATGAGTTCACTCAATTTATTTTGGCAGATGTTCATGCTGCTTACAAGGAACCCTATAATGAACAAGGTTATACACCTTCGGCTATAAATGGATTGAAATCGCTCATTCCACTGACCATAACCGGTAAAAATTTTAGTGTTTGTATTAATGAAGCAGGCAATGATCAGTTTGCACGAATTGCTTTGCAGGGAGTTGGAAACACTCTGCAAACCTACTTTGTGGGAACTCCCTCTCCGCATTTATTGCCGGTTGAGTTTCCCTGGCGATACATTGTAATTGCAGAATCAACAAATTTATTGGTTGAAAATAAAGAGATGCTGTATGCGTTGAATGCACAACCATTTAATACTAGCGAATGGGAGTGGGTAAAGCCAGGTAAAGTTTTTCGATGTATGAATCTCAGCACCGATAGCGCATTGGAATCTATTGATTTTTGTGTTGATATGAATATAGATTATATGATGTTTGATGCAGGCTGGTATGGCTTGGGGTACGGACAATCTAAGGAGAAGGATCCAGCGTCTAACCCTCTTGCAGTTATTGAAGGACTGGATATGGATGCTGTGACTAATTATGCCACCATAAAAGGGATTGGTGTGATTTTGTATATCAATAAAGTGGCTTGGTGTAACTACGATAATCAGGCCATGTTCGACTTATATGAAAGCTGGGGAATAAAAGGACTTAAACTGGGATTTGTTGATGGGTACTCGGCTTATGGCAATCAAAAAGTATATGGAATTATTCAAGAAGCAGCAAATAGGAAGATGTTTGTTAATGTCCATGATAATTTTAGACCAACAGGATTGGTTCAAAAATTTCCAAATTTACTGACTGCAGAAGGAGTTCGGGGAAACGAAGCTATTGCAAATACAGGCGACCATAACTCACTTATTCCTTATACACGAATGCTTACGGGTGCAACAGATTTTACCATATGTTATTTGGGAAATGATCCAGAGTATAAAAGACCATCCTCATTGGCAACCACAAGAGCTCATCAATTGGCTATGAGTGTGATGATGTACAGTCCTCTTCAGCATGTTTTCTGGTATGCCATACCAGAAATTTATCATAACCCTGTTGAAGTAGAACTTTTTACTATTCTCCCTGTCGTATGGGATGATTTTAAATTGGTAGCGGGCGATATGGGTAAATATGTCTCTATGGCACGACGATCTGGCGATGACTGGTATTTGACAACTATGAACAATAGCGCTGCACGTGATTTGAGGATTTCTTTAGATTTTCTTGAATCTGAACTTAATTACGAGGTGATTATTTATAAGGATGCAAATCCTGCTACGATTGGCAAAGTTGAAACTACACTTCAGGAATTAACAAGCAATGGAGCTTTGTTGAATAATGAGTTGTTTACTTCATTAAAAAGCAACGGCGGAGAAGTAGTGGTGTTTCGACCTCTTTCTAATTCGACTTTAAGCAAAACAACAACGACTCGTTCAAAAATAAAACTTTATCCAAATCCCGCATCTCACACTCTCAATATCGACCTTGGCTCTTATGGGTCATCAACTGTGAAAATCTGGAGCCTTATTGGGGGAAAGGTATATGAGCGTAGATTTATTTCACCACTTGATACCGAAAAAATAAATACAAGCCATTTGGCTAATGGTGTTTATATCGTTGTTGTTGAAACTGAGCATGAGAAGTTTACAGAATTTATTGTTGTTGAATAAACGAATGTAATTGGTAATTGATTTTAAGAAAGATCTCAATATCGAAGTTGGCGAACCATTACACTAAAACGTCAATACTTTGTCACTATCCACCACCCAATCTGCCAACTCTCCCATTGTTGATTCATTTGCTCCTTCAAAATAGGGATGGTTTTTATAAATTCCGCAACGTGCCATACAGGTTCCACAAACTTTGACAGGAACATCTTTGGCAATGAGCTCTTTGAGCATTTTAGATAAATCTTGGTCGTAACCTTCTGGTGGTTTGCAAACGTCCCTTGCCATATCTACAGAATCATTCATAAGGAATATTCTCACCTCTTCTCCTTTTGATCTAAGGGTTTCGGCAAGTCTCAATCCATTCCAAGTTACATCCGTATTGTCGTATGGCTAACGATTAAAAACAATTAAAATTTTCATTTCTCTATTATTTTCTTGTAGTTAATATTACTGGATTCTTGTAGTCCTTGACAATTGTAGTATTGTATGAAATGTCAGAATAGTTAAAACGTTGTTATCCAAATATAGTTTTATTTTCAGATTTTTCAACACGTTTCTATTACACTTCGGCAAGCTCAGTGACCTAAAGAGCTGTGTGATCAGAGGCAATTAATGAGTTATTCAACTACGTTCTCGTTATGGACAGCAACTTTTTCTATTCAGATAAATGCTGTTAACTAAATATAGTACTCAATATTATCGATCCAGCCCGCCTTAATAGCAAAGATAATGAGTTCAGAACTGCTGTTTACATTGAGCTTCCTGAATATATTTTTTCTGTGTGTCATTACTGTATGAAAGCTGATGTGCTTTTGTGCAGCAATCTCTTTGGTTGTCATTCCTTGAACGATTAATTTTACAATGTCGTTTTCGGCAATGGTCAGTTGTGGAATCTCTTTGGGCTGATCTTTTCCTGAAGGAGTTTCCATGATTAGTTCCAAAACTTCATCTGCATAAAATTTTCGTCCGCGCATGGTGGTTTCTATCGCCATTTGAAGTTCAGATGAGTCTGCAGTTTTATAGATTATATTTTTTATTCCCGCCAGAGTTAATTCATTGAAGTCATGTTTTGAAATTTGGTTGGTGAGGATGAGAAGTCTCATTTTTGCGTGTTTGTTCATCAGCTCTTCAATGCTGTGAATAGATGGATAGTCAAATGTGCCAAAATCGGTAATAAGCAAGTCTACTTTATATTCAGTCAGTAGCTCTTGAAGTTGATTATAGTTTTCAACGATTCCAATAAGGTGATAGTTTGCTTGTTTATCAATAAATATTTTCAGCGATTCCGTGATGAGAAATTGAGAATCTGCAATGACTGTTTTGTATGGTTGTGTTGGATTGTTCATACGGATTAATTGTATTCGTTAAGATTCGAGTAAGCTTTATGATCTACTCAGCATCTTTAGAATGATTAAAAACCCCTTTCAGGACTGTTGCCTGTTAGGGGTTTAAAATAACACTACTTTTATTTAGTTCCTACTTTTTCTTGTTGTCGTTTTTACGTGGTGTTGTTTTCGGCTTCTCTTTTTCAGAACTCTCGTCAGATTTTGGAGATTCACTTTTAATTGGTTTTTTCTTTCTCCGTTCCAACTCTTTGATGACCGCATACTTGGCAGCTGCAATGGTTTCCCGGTTCACCTTTTCGGTAATACGACCTTTGGTAAGATCATCAAACTCAATGTAGCCGTCCATCAGAAGAAGTTGCGTAATCATATTGTTGATCATGGTCTCTTCTGAATAGCCTTGTGCTTCATAAAGTTTATCTGCACCTTCCATAAACTCTTGAGCAAATTCAGGATAGTTGGGTAAACTCATCAACTCCATGTAGGTTTCTGAAAAGCTGTTTAGCTCCACATTCAAATTTGGGGTTACCAAAAGAGGACTAAATTCAGCTGAAGGATCTTTCGGTTGGAACATATTCACATTGGTCAAGTCCACTTCTACCTCAGGATTGTCCATTCGTACAAAACGAGCTTTCATCATTTTATCCAACTGATAGAGGTAGAAATTGTATCGCCATGTTTCGTTGCTGGTGCGACCAGAAGCAAATACATGCGGATATTTTTCACGAACAATTTTAAGAACCGAATTGCGTTTTGAATTCATCTCTCCATTGCCTGCTTTAATATCCTGGATCATATTGATAAGTGCTTCAGCCGCTTTTTGAGGACCTGAAATCTCCTTGCCTTTTTTACCAATCTCGGTGGATACTATGGCAAATTGTATCTTTTTGCCTTCTCCTTTTCCATCTTCGCCTCCTTTTAGAACATCTATTAGATTGTACCGATCTTCTGTTTGCCCTTCTTGTGCGATAAATGGTTGTCCTCCAGGTGTGCTTGCCAATCCGTTGAATATTTGGATAAAAATGTTTCGACTGATTATAACAGAAGCTTTTTCTTCGTCTCTTTCCAGCTCAGCAACAAATCTGTTTTTAACCAAATCAAAGCTAACAGATTCAATGGTGTACTTTTGTTTTTTGTGCTCGATGGATTTGCCTACAAATATTTGATTTACAACTTTTTCAATATCAATTTTGTCCATCATTTTGTAGGAGGAGCAGAGATAGAATTTCTTCTCTTTTGCTTCAAATTCCCAATCCAACACATCGTCTAAGTAGTTTCCATGTTGCGCTAATACTGCCACAATATTTTTATCACCCGTGTAGCGACTCAACGATCTTTGGAAGTTGGGTCCATCTTGACTGGTGGCTTTTTCCATTCGCTCTCCGTGAGAATCCACATAGAGCATAAAGTTTTCAGGATTGTTTACTCTGGTGATGCCCCCTTCTTCTTTGGAGAAGTTGTGGGCAGTAAGCATAATGTCGATTTTATATGGAATATGAATTTCACAGAATCCTGAGATAGTACTTCTTGAATTGAGGTCGGTCACATTGCTGTCGGCACTTGTTTCAAACAAATATTTGTAATATTTGATGAAGTCTGGAT
>CAZJDS010000179.1:0-1342 GCA_964544795.1 uncultured Alkaliflexus sp.
TGGCGCTTTCAGCAGGTGCTATATTATACATCCCCATGGATGCTGCCACCAATGGCACGTTATCAATCACTGAAGATAGAACTCCGATTAATAAGTTAATTCCATAAATATTCCCAATGTTTTTATCCATCCAAAGTGCCAAAAGATTGAGATGTCCTGCGGTTTGTAAAGCGGCAACAGCCAATAATATTCCAAGAAAAAAGAGAATGGTGGCTGTATCCACACTTTCCAAAATCTTTACAATATTTAGCTTACGCTTGTCTAAAGCAGTTTGCCCCTTTAGCCGTCTGTCAGTATATGTCCATAAAGCACCCAATCCTAAAAGCATACCCAAAAAAGGAGGTAACTGCGTAAGGGCCTTAAAGAGTGGCACTGCCAACAACGCAGAAAGACCCAAAATAAGGATCGTTAAGCGATCTTTAAAGGGAATAAACTCATCTGATTCGTCAGCAGAAATATCTGGTCGAATGGTTTTACCCTTCATCACCAACGATAAAATAATAAGTGGAACCAACATAGCTATAAAGCTGGGAATAAACAAAGTAGTAACCACCCCTGCCGCTGTAATCTGACCGCCAATCCATAACATAATGGTAGTTACATCACCCATAGGCGACCAAACTCCACCTGCATTTGCTGCTATGACCACCATGCCAGAAAATAACCAACGATTATCTCGCTTGGTAAGTAATTTCTGCAAAAGAGCAATCATTACAATAGTTGTGGTAAGATTATCAAGCAGGGCTGAAATAAAAAAAGTGATCAAACTTATAATCCATAACAGCTTTACGCGATTGGTGGTATGAATTCGATCAGTTATTATTCTAAAACCTTGATAACGGTCAATCACACCCACAATGGTCATGGCTCCCAATAAAAAGAAGATGATAGAAGCCACATCTCCCAAATGCTCAATAACTGCATGTTGAGTGATGAAATTCATAGCACTTTTTGCACCTTCATGCCCAGTATCAGCACCATAAGAAAGCCAGTTTTGGTTAAGGTTTAGATGCATGATTTCAGGGCCATCAATTACTAAAATAGTCCAAAGAAGAGCACCTGTTAACAAAGCACTCCCTGCCTTGTCAATTTTATTCTTGTGCTCAAACACAATGAGAGCATAACCTACAATAAAAATGACCACCATTAAATAAAACAATACCATAACTTAAACTATTTGATAAAATGATTCAGAAATAAAGAGCCTCACAAGTATGAAATGCCAAATTGAGAATTCCTTAAAGTCTAAAAAAGAAATTGGTGGTTTGGTAAAAACAATGCAAAAGTATCTGTTCTACACCTAAATTATTCTTGATGAAATAAAATTTATTTAAGTTTAACA
>CAZJDS010000179.1:1442-5543 GCA_964544795.1 uncultured Alkaliflexus sp.
TTAACATGATTTAACAGCAAGTTTATGAACAATTAACGCCTTACTTTCTATAACTTTGTAGTTCACAAAATTGATACCTCCGTAATTATGGAATTATTATTCACACCTTATGTGGCTCTCTTCGTCATTATCTGCATTGGTTTTATTATTGGCAACATCAAAATTGCAGGTATCTCCCTCGATATCTCAGCCATCATTTTCGTAGCACTGTTTTTTGGACATCTAGGGGTAAAAATACCGCCCATTATAGGTTCTATCGGACTTGTGTTATTCATCTACACCATTGGAATGCAGGCGGGTCCTGGTTTTTTTGACTCATTTAAAAAACAAGGTAGAACATTGGTTTTATTAACTACCATCGTCATTGTTTCAGCTTCTTTATTAACCTTCTTAAGTTTTAAATTTGCCGGCGTTGAAATGCCCGTTGCCATTGGTCTTTTAACAGGTGCACTCACTAGTACTCCAGGTTTGGCGGCAGGTATTGATGCAACGAATCATTCTCCCTTCATTTCAATAGGTTACGGTATCGCCTATCCTTTCGGAGTAATTGGAGTGATTCTTTTTGTGCGGTTGTATCCAAAATTAACTCGAGCCAATTTGAAAGATGCTGAAGATCAGTATGAAAAAGAGACGACATCAGGTTATCCACAAATTATAAATGCAATTTACCAGGTAGAAAACGATTCGGTAGTTGGAAAAACTATTGGAGAGTTGAAGATTCGAACTATGACTGATGCTGTCATCTCACGCATACAGCACGAAAACGAATCGGTGGTTCCCTCACCAACCACAGTTCTTCATAAAGGAGATTTAATCAAAGCGGTTGGGTCAGCTGAAGCACTTCGGAAAATTGAATTGTTAATAGGTCGCAAAAGCAAGCAAGATATTCCACTTCATGAATCTTACGAAATTCAGTCTGTTTTAGTAACCAACAAAGAGGCAATCAATCGCAAGTTAAAAGATTTTAATCTCTGGGTAAACTATCAATCTACGGTGACCCGTATCCGACGAAGTGGAATTGACATTCCACCTTCTCCCTCTTTAAAACTACAGATGGGCGACAAAGTAATGGTGGCCAGCAGTCATGAAAACATGAAGCAAGTAGTTCGGATTTTTGGAAACAACGACAAGAAACTTTCAGATACCGACTTCTTCCCCATTGCATTGGGAATTGTTTTGGGGATTCTTTTTGGAAATCTATCCATCTCCTTTGGTGATAATTTCAAATTCAGCCCAGGTCTCACGGGTGGAATTTTAGTGGTGGGAATGATATTGAGTAGAATAGGCCGAACAGGATCCATCATTTGGAGTATGTCTGGAGCAGCCACACAGCTTCTGCGTCAATTGGGCCTCATGTTCTTCTTGGTGGAGGTAGGTACCAAAGCTGGCGCAAGTTTGGCCGCTACGTTTCAGGGCTATGGATATGAACTTTTCATTATCGGAGGTATCATCACTTTAGTTCCCATGATTCTAGCTGTCCTGGTTGCCAAGTTTATGAAGAAGATGAATTTCCTCTCTCTTATGGGAACCTTAACAGGGGCCATGACAAGCACACCAGGCTTGGCTGCTGTGTCGCCCATGACTGACACCAACGCACCAGCAGTTGCCTATGCTACAGTCTATCCAGTGGCTATGGTGTTGCTGATTGTTTGTGTTCAAATTTTAGCAGCATTAGGTTAAAATGCCTTCGAAAAAAAGCATACTTTGTAAAAGAATGAGATAAAAATGGGTAATTTGCTAAATGAACAATCTACACTATGCCCATTTTCAAAAAAACAGTCAAAAAACAATCTTTCATAGGAGGAGCTCTACTTCTCTTAGGAGGATTGCTTTTTTGGTTTTCTATCCCCAAACAATTATTCAACACACCCTACTCCACAGTTCTTACCGATTCCCAAAAACAGCTATTGGGAGCACACATTGCCCAAGATGGCCAATGGAGGTTTCCTCCAAATGATTCTGTTCCCTACAAATTTAAAACAGCGATTATAATTTTTGAAGATGAGCATTTTTTTAAACATCCTGGATTTAATCCCATCTCATTAATAAAGGCAGCGATAGCAAACTTTCAAAAAAGAAAAATAGTAAGAGGTGGAAGTACCTTAACTATGCAAGTGATTCGATTGGCAGATCCCGCCCCACGTAATATTTTCAATAAAGCTTTGGAGATAGTGCAAGCTTGCCGATTGGAGCTAACTGCAAGTAAAGATTCAATACTCAATTTATATTCAGCACATGCTCCTTTCGGAGGAAACACCGTTGGATTAGAAGCAGCGGCATGGCGATATTTTAACCATCCAGCCCATGAACTCACTTGGGGAGAAACTGCACTCTTGGCTGTACTTCCCAACGCTCCTGCACTCATCCATCCAGGACGTAACCCGGAAATTCTAAAAACCAAAAGAGATCGTTTACTTACAAAGCTGTTGGAAAAAGAGAAAATAGACTCTTCCACCTGGATTTTAGCAACCTCAGAGGAACTCCCCAACAAACCAATGCCTCTGCCACAACTGGCAACACATTTGTTAGATTATTTCTTAAAGAAAGAACCAGGGAAACAGATTAAAACAACTCTAAACAGCAACATTCAAGCAATTGCAACACAAATAGTTGATAGACACAGTAAACGCCTAAGCCAAAATGAAATCCACAATGCTGCAGCACTTATAGTAGAAGTTGGAACAGGTGAGGTCTTAGCTTACGTGGGAAATTCAAACTCTAAGAAAAACAACAAGGGGCATAATGTAGATATCATATTGTCTAAGAGAAGCTCGGGTAGTGTACTTAAACCTATTCTTTATGCAGCAGCATTACAAGGGGGCGTTATTTTACCAACCACACTTTTGCCCGATATACCCACCTACTATACCAACTTTACACCAAAAAATTATCAACAGCATTTCGATGGCGCCGTAGCAGCCGATGAAGCATTGAGTAGATCATTAAATATTCCTTTCGTAAGACTTTTAGATGACTTTGGAGGAGAACCATTTCTAAAAACATTAAAGCGATGTGGATTTACAACTTTTCAACAACCATACAACCATTATGGGTTGAGTCTCATCTTAGGGGGTGGAGAAAATAATTTAATTGAATTAACTGGCTGTTATGCTTCTATGGCGCGTACCTTAAACTATTACAATAATAACAATGGAACTTATCATAGTGGATTAAATCATCCACTTAAAATCAATACAGAAGATAAAATAACAGATCAAAATGAATTAAGCACCTCTCCAATTTTCAAAGCTTCTGCTATTTATCATACTTTCATGGCGATGACACAACTTCAACGACCACCTGAAGAGAGCGGCTGGGAGTACTTCTCCACTTCTCGAACCATCGCTTGGAAAACAGGTACCAGTTTTGGCTTCAGAGATGGATGGGCTATCGGTGTTACGCCAGAGTATGTAGTGGCAGTTTGGGTCGGCAATGCCTCAGGCGAAGGACGCCCTGGCATTGTGGGTGGTTTAACTGCGGGTCCGATCCTCTTCGAATTATTTAATATAGTGCCGTCAACCACCAAATTTAATATTCCTTACGACGACATGATTAAGGTGGAAGTATGTAGTAGTTCTGGCCATCGTGCATCCATACATTGCAACTCTCGTGATTCCTTATGGACTCCGATTACTTCACAACAAAACGAACCATGCCCCTATCATCAAACCATTCATTTAACTTCTGATGGTCGCTATAGAACAACTCTTGAAACAAACAATAATGAGGCTATAAAAACAGTCTCCTACTTTGTTCTACCACCACTTATGGAGTTCTATTACCAACGATACCACCCAAGTTATAGAACTTTACCTCCCTTCTCTCCTCGCTCTAAAAATCAAAAAGAGGAGAATTCATTAGATTTTATCTATCCAGGACTTAACACCTCAGTAATCATTCCCATTGATTTAGATGGAACACCACAAAAAATTGTTTTAAGAGCTGTTCATCGAAGAAATGAGAGCACTGTTCATTGGCACCTGGATGGAGAATATATTGGTACAACTAAAAACCAACATGACATGGAGATTTCTCCAACGGTAGGTAAACATCTCATCACAATTATAGATGAAGATGGTAACAAAGTAAGCAGATCTTTCA
>CAZJDS010000180.1:0-5480 GCA_964544795.1 uncultured Alkaliflexus sp.
TCTTTTCATCGGCCAATGTAATCTGAGGGTAAAATAGATGATCAACTACCTGCATGCCACAATAGGTAAAAACTTCATGTCCTTGACTGGCTCGAAAGGCTTCAATGAGTCCCTTCTCTTCATACTCTTCAACGGTGTTGCCCATTGTGGTATGCAATACGACTCTTTTATCGGTTAAAAGTCCAATAGCACCTTCTGGAGAGTAACGAAAGGCAAATCCATTGGTTAAAACACGGTCGATATACCCTTTTAATATGGCAGGAAAACTTGCCCACCAAAGTGGGTAGATCACTGAAATTAAATCAGCTTTTGCTACAATATCTTGCTCCACTTTTATATCATCAGGAGTTTTCCCCGATTTCATTTTGCTTAAATCGGAAACAGATAATACTGGGTTGAAATTGACTTTATAAAGATCACGCAAATTCACCTCCCAGCCCAATTCTTTATATTTCACAGATAGTTGTTGTGCTAAATAATTACTAAAACTATTGGGAGAAGGATGTGCAGATAAAATTAAATGATTCATAATAAATCTTAAAAAAAATATTAAAATAAAATTTATGGATTTGGGAATGTTACTTCATTAACTAAAGGGAAATAATTTTGTTCAGAATGGAGCGTTAAATATATGAAAAATAAAGGCTTTTAAAAATTCATCTCTTATAGAGTAAAAATAAAATGGCTCTATTTAAAACTGCCACTATACGACGAAACATTAGGTCAAATGAGCAAAAGTAAGTTCATTCTAACTGCTTATGATTGGAGACATTTATTATCTTTACAGGTTTGAACATGAACGAATGAACCTGTATGGAAACCTTTATCGTAGTTTTTACACGCAAACGAAACATTGGCCTTACTGCCATTGCCTATCATTCACAATTTGAGCAAGATAATCCTATAAAACTGATTGAACATGTCACGCCCGAACACATAAACAGTCCCACAAGCAATTATACGAACAAAGAGAAAGAGATTGTACAGATTTTATCAACCATCAGTGAACAGAGGCTTTTTAAAAGATTTTCAAAAACGAAATCTGCCACATTAAAAGAGTTTATGGATGGATTAATGAAGGACGAAGGGTACAAAACTATTATTTACCCTTTTATTAAAGAGACATTATATAAAGTCATCCGGGCTATGGCAGGTAGCTCGGTACCAGTCTATTTTAAAGACGATACTTTTACCAATTTATATCCTGCTGATCAATTGTTTATTCCGCCCACACCAGCTCAACCCCGATTCTCTTTTGAGTTAAAAGAGGGAAGTCTTTATTACACATTAAAAATAGCGCAAAGTGGCGAAAATAATCAAGCCAGTGAGCTGTTTTCTCCCACAGATTTAGATTTACTATTTATATCTACAGAACCTGCCAGTTTTATGGTTGAAAATAGGCTCTACTATTTTGAAACATTGGATCATAAAAAAATTCTTCCATTTATCAATAAAGCCACTATTGTCGTACCACCCCATCAGGTAAAAGAATATATGAGGGGATTTGTGACCAATATCCTACGTCATTATGATGTGATGCATAAAGGGTTCGCGATAAATATAGAAGAGAAATCACCGCAGATTCAACTAAAAATGAGTTGGGATCTGAAACAAGTTCCTGCATTGTCACTCTATTTTAAGTATGAGGGTTCTCTCTTTTTGGCAGATAAAGGAGCAAAAGTTTTTGTACAACTACATGAAGTGCAATCTAAATATATCTTCACCAAAATTGAACGAAACTATTTAGAAGAGAAATTAATATTTGAGCAGCTTGAAGATTGGGGTTTGGTAAAAATTGGAGATGCTCTTTTCCGTCCGAAAGAAGCCTTGGAGATAGATGATCCTGTCATGATTAAATCAACAATTGTTCAGTGGCTTAACAGTTACTCTTCTAAACTTGAGAAGATTGACTATACATTTAAAGCAGGAAAGGAGAATAAGGATTTGTATATAGGTTCCTATTCACTACAGGTAGAAACAGTGGATAAAGCCGATTGGTTTGAGATACGAGCTCGCGTTCAAGTAGGCGAATTCTCCATCCCCTTCATCAAATTTCGGAAGAGTCTTCTGGAAAGCAATCCTGAATACACTCTGCCGAATGGACAGGTCTTTATGCTTCCTCCAGAATGGTTTACTCGATTTAGCGACTTGTTTCATTATGCAAAAGTGGAAAAGGAGAGCATTCGCTTGCCTCGCTCCCATTTTCAGATTGTAGAACGCGTAAAACATGGGATTTCAAATATCGATAGAGATTTTGAAACTTCATCCATCGTTTTTCCAAAAGTGGATTTACCTGAAAATTTCCATGCTACCTTACGCCCCTATCAAATCGAAGGGTTTGAGTGGTTGAAATTCCTCTACACCAATTACTTAGGTGGAATATTGGCAGACGATATGGGATTGGGTAAAACCCTGCAAACCATCGCTTTACTTTTGAAGATATATTCCAAGTACGAAGTGCGTATCAAAACACAAGAATATCAGCCTTCGCTGTTTGATCCTCCTTCTACTCCAAAGTTTAATAAGTCGGGTATATCCGCATCGATAATTGTTATGCCCACTTCGCTTTTACACAACTGGCAAAATGAAATAAGTAAGTTTGCCCCTTCCCTAAAGATTTATCTTTATGCAGGCAACAATCGTTTAAAATCTAACGAATTAGGTAAAGTATTACGCCATTATCATATCGTTCTCACCTCCTATGGTATTTTACGTAACGATATAGATTATTTAAAAAGCTATCCATTTCATTATGTTATTTTGGACGAAAGTCAATATGTAAAAAATCCAAACTCGAAAATTTACGAAGCCATTCATGAGATACAATCACAACATAAATTGGTTCTTACGGGAACACCCATTGAAAATTCGCTGATAGATTTGTGGGCTCAAATGAATTTTGTAAATGAAGGATTGTTGGGATCGCTCAACTTTTTTAAAAAGCACTTTGTCCTGCCCATTACCCGTCAACAAAACGAAGAAAAGGAAGAAAAACTTCAGAAACTGATTCAACCCTTTTTGTTGAGACGCACAAAAGAGAATGTAGCAAAAGATCTTCCTCCCATCATGGAACAAGTAATCTATTGTGATATGACTCCTGAGCAGGCGTCGATGTACGAAAAAGAAAAATCAGGCATAAGAAATACCCTCACCCATGTTTTTGAGGGCAAAACCAAAGCACAGAGTTCTATTATCGCACTTCAAGCGCTTTCCAGATTGCGACAACTGGCCAATCACCCAGCCATGGTGGATGAAGAGTACAACGGTAGTTCGGGAAAGTTTGAGCAAATATTAGACACGCTGGAATATATTGTAGCTGAAAACCACAATGTATTGATTTTTTCCTCCTTTGTGAAGGACTTAAAACTGATTGAAAAAGAACTTATTCAGCGTCATCTGCCCTACACCATGCTCACTGGAAGCACCAGAGAACGTGAAAAGGTAATTGAAGAGTTCAACAGATCCGCATCCATATTTTTAATTTCTCTCAAAGCAGGTGGTGTAGGCTTAAACCTCACCAAAGCCGATTATGTTTTCATGCTCAACCCATGGTGGAATCCTGCGGCAGAGTCACAAGCCATCAACAGAGCACATAGAATTGGACAAACAAAAAATGTATTTGTCTACAGATTTATCTCTGTGGGTACCATTGAAGAAAAAATTGCCACCTTGCAACAAAAGAAAACAGAACTGGCCAATGCCTTTGTGAGTAGCAACAACGTATTGAAGGATATGAGCAAAGAGGAGATCATAGAACTATTTAGCTGATTTTTGGTTTTGTTGATAAGGTATTAAGTATAAATTTTATGATCGGAATCAGGAACTTTATTAATTGGTCTTGTTTTTGCTTTCAAACTAAAAACTAAATATAAACTTATGAATAAATTATTGATATTGTTTGCCTTCATCGGACTGAGTTTTTCAACTCTGCACAGTCAACTCTTTAAAGAAGCACCAAATGATTCTATAGAAATTGAAACCCGAGAATTGGAGGATTTTGATAAGGTCATTGTTTCTCGCGGGATTAATGTGACATTTACAGAAGGATTACTGACCAAAGCAGAAATTCATATCCAAAATACCACCCCCGACAATGTGATTATTGATCAGAAAGGGATGACTCTGAATATAAGAATGCGCGCCAAATCTTATAAAGATGTTTCTGTGAACGTATTTCTTACTGTTGGAGTTAATACTATTCGAGAGATCAATACAGGAACAGGTGGCAGTGTTTTTTCAGATATTTTATTGAAAGGCGATCAACTCAAATTGGAAGCTGGAGGCGATGGCAGTATGGAACTGAAAGTGGAAATGAACAAAATTGTAGCCAACACCTCTTCATCACTCATAAAACTAACAGGAGCCACCAATTACTTAGACTTAAATGCCTCAGCAGGCGGAAGATTTGAAGGCTCTCAGCTAAAAGCCACAGAAGTGAATGTAAGTGCCATTTTGGGCTCTAATGTACAAGTTTTTGCAACAGAAAAACTGGTTGCAAAAGCTGCGACAGGTGCAAACATAGGATATACGGGAGATCCTGAGAAGGTAGAAGTTCGAGCCAGTTTGGGCGGAAAAGTGGAGAAATTAAAATAATACTTCTCGTAACCCGATACAGGATCTGGTTAAAAAAATAAATGCATAATAAACCCCATTCTCTGCTCTCATCAAAGAGAGAAAAGAATGGGGTTTTCTGTTATTTACAATTTCTTAGTCTATATCCTATCTCAGCTCGCTTTAGCTGCCTTCAACGTGTTCAATAATAGTGAAGCAATGGTCATTGGTCCCACTCCCCCAGGAACAGGCGTGATATAACTGCATTTGGGCGAAACATTGGCAAAGTCCACATCACCCTTCAACCGCCATCCGCTTTTTGTTTCATTGCTGGGAACACGAGTTGTACCCACATCAATCACCACAGCCCCTTCTTTAACCATATCTGCTTTTAAAAACTCTGGAATACCTAATGCAGCAATAATGATGTCTGCCTGTAGGCAAAGCTCTTTTAAATTGGCGGTGCGACTGTGGCAAACGGTTACGGTGGCATCTCCAGGATTTCCTTTGAGGGACAAAAGAATGCTCATAGGACGCCCCACAATGTTGCTTCGACCAATAACTACTACGTGCTTACCTTCCGTTTTGATATTATAACGTTTGAGCAGTTCCATAATTCCTTGTGGCGTGGCCGAAACAAACGAATCAGCACCCGTTATCATACGCCCTAAGTTCTGAGGATGAAAACCATCCACATCTTTTTTTGGATCGATGGCCTCAGTTACTTTCTCTTCAGAAATATGTTTGGGAAGAGGCAGTTGCACTATAAAACCATCTATATTATTATCTTCATTTAACTTTTTTACGGCAGAGAGAAGTTCTTCTTCCGTTACATCACCATCAAATCGAACCAATGTGGAATCAAACCCCGCCTCTTCACACGATTTAATCTTAGCTGCCACGTAAGTTTCGCTTCCACCATCATTGCC
>CAZJDS010000181.1:0-5466 GCA_964544795.1 uncultured Alkaliflexus sp.
TCCGTTGGGAGCCACCATACATAATACAGGAACCTTGCGTGACAAGCTGTCAATATCTTTCATGGTAAAATCAACGCCTGCCTCATGCGCAATGGCCAAAAGATGCAGAACCGTATTGGAAGATCCGCCCATGGCAATGTCTAAAGTCATGGCATTTAAAAAGGCTTCTTTCGTAGCAATGCTTTTTGGAAGTACTGAAACGTCTCCTTCTTGATAATATTTATAAGCCAATTTCACCACCAAGTTGGCTGCATCTTCAAAGAGTTGTCTGCGGTTAACATGCGTGGCTACAATGGTTCCATTACCTGGTAGAGCTAAACCTAAAGCTTCATTTAAACAGTTCATTGAGTTGGCAGTAAACATTCCTGAACATGAGCCGCAAGTGGGGCATGCATTCTGCTCTACAGCCAAAACGTCTTCGTCAGAAACCGAATCATCAGCAGCCATCACCATCGAATCGACTAAATCCAGGGCTTTGTCGCCTAATTTTCCTGCTTCCATAGGACCACCAGAAACAAACACTACGGGTATATTAATGCGCATCGCTGCCATTAGCATACCTGGTGTAATCTTATCACAATTGCTGATGCAGATCATAGCATCGGCTCTGTGGGCGTTCACCATATATTCAACACTGTCTGCAATCAGATCTCTTGAAGGCAATGAATACAGCATTCCGTCGTGACCCATGGCAATGCCATCATCTACCGCAATAGTGTTGAACTCAGCAGCAAAACAGCCTTGGCGTTCAATCATTTTTTTAACATCCTGTCCTATTTGGTGAAGATGTGCATGACCTGGTACAAATTGCGTGAATGAATTGACCACAGCGATCAGAGGTCTGCCCATCTGCTCGTCTTTCATGCCGTTGGCTCGCCATAAGCTTCTTGCGCCAGCCATTCTTCGGCCTTGTGTGGTGGTATTGCTCCTCAATGGAATCTTCATATCCTACTATAGTTTATCTGCCCTTTTAAAGGCGGTTTAATAGATGTATTATAACGTTTCAACTCTTTTGTTCAAATTGCATATTGCTTATTCAAGCAAAAACCCCTCTCACCTATGAAGTGAGAGGGGTTTTTCGAATATTTTCTTTAAAACTTTTTACATACCTATCTCACTTCTCTATTGTTTGACCACGAGAATAATAACGACGTTGAGAAGAAGAGATGCAAAAAGTTTCATACGAAATCTATTTTTATAAGGTGTTTTTATCGACCTTTTATAAAGTCCTAATTAATCTTACTATGCAAATGTATGAATTTTGTCATAATCACAAACATTTTTGCAATAAAAAAACGTTTATTTCTTACATTTTTCATTAAAAAGCTTCTTTTTTCTTATAAAAACCTGTTGAGAGCGCTTTCTATGTAGTATTAAACTACAACAGTTTGTCTAAGGAGAAAGTTCTATTTTTTTATAATTGTTCTTTCATTTTTGTTTGTATTGTAAGAGTAAATTTTCAATTTTTTTTGAAGCTGAAATTCCTGTATCAGATGGGTGTATTATCAAATTGATGTTACAATAAATTATAAAATCATCTAACTCCTGACCTTCGAAGCCTGAAATGGCTGCTATAATTTCTTTACTGGCAACTACATCTCTATGATTTAGTTTTATCTCATTGGCCTTAGTATCTGCCAAAGTTCTGATTGAACTTTCTCTTTTGCTAAAAAGACTATAGACTAAAGAGGCTGGATTGAGAATTGCTCCAATGGTGGGTTTACCCATTAAAGCTCTTTCATTGGGAGGAAGTTTACTTATCCTACTTCCTATATATGAAGGCAGATTTAGCTGAATCGGTTCTTCTTCAGGTAGATGTTTCTGAAAAATAAGAGGGTCGAAAATACCCTTGTACCCCTTTATGGTTACCCCTTTTAATTGATAGGAAATGGGTGTTAGCCTTATTATTATCCCTGCAGAATCTTTTTCAGCTTGCTGCAGATTTATGGTCTGCGATTGGTAACCAAGCGCTGTAATTCGTAAACTATCATTTTTGGGTAAAGAGAGATGGAATTGACCTTCATCATTCGCTATGAAAAGAGAAATCTGACTGTAACTAGCTATAGTTGCATGTGAAATAGCTTTATGGTTAACAGCATTTATGATTGTTCCATTCCATTCTTTTAATGTACTTCCCTGTGCTTTTATTGCATTTTGATTTAGGAAGATAGCGAATGCGAGACATAGCAGCTTGATCTCTTTTATTTTCATTGTGGGATTTAGATCTTAGGTTTTGTCTGATGCCGATAATAAATTGAAAATCAAAATTCAATCCAACTTGTAGATTTTGAGATTTGTTTTATAGTTTTTTAACTATCCTGATTTTACAAGTTTAAATAACATTTAGATTTTTTGGTTTGTATGCGCCAAAATCATTGAGATATTGATCTTTGTTCTTTACTTTGTAGGTTTATTAAAATTTAGAATAGAATATAATGACTGATGCGAGGTATGATCGTGATGATTTTAACTTGGTGCTTTCAAGTCTTAAGGCCGAAGGGGTGGTTCTCTTGCCTGGAGTTGCTGGATGGTATGTGGGTGCATTAGGTACCAGTGATAAAGGAGTTGCTAAACTTTTATCTTTAATTCAAGATTTTGATGCATCCAACTTGGAGCTACTCATGGACAACTCATCTAAGTTGAGTTTTTACCTAGAAGAGGTACCGGAAGTGGCCTACGATTTGATTGAGTTGAGCGAAAAACCAATCACTCTACTTTTAGAAGGATCCAGACGCCTGTCTAAGAAGTTGATGAATCGAAAAGAGTTGTGTTTTCGTGTTGTAAATGAACCTTTTGTGTTACCACTTTGCACTCGACTGCGGCAGCCATTACTTGTTGCTTTGGCTGCAGAAAATGTGGGCCAGCATGGGGTTTATTTTACAGAGGTTGATGCAAACTTAATCGAACAGGTTGATTATGTTGCGCAATACCGACAGGACTCGCAGGATGAGAAACTAATATTGCCAAGCATCATTCGCCTGAGTAGTAAAGGAGAAATAGAAATCATTAAAAAATAAGAAAGATTTATGGAATTGAAGAACGATGTATTCAATCATGCTGTCCCATTGCAAATAAGGTTTAATGATATTGATCGTTTAGGTCATGTTAACAACGCTGTGGTGCAAGAGTTTTTTGATCTTGGACGAATATCTTATTTTAATGACACATTGGGGAATCTCTTAGGAGAAGACGGACAACAGTTGGTTATTGTAAGTTACAAAACCGATTTTTATAGTCAAATAATGCCTGATGACAAGATGGAGGTGCGTACAAAAATTTATAAGTTGGGCAATAAAAGTATTCGAATGTGGCAATGGATTGCGGTGGTGGGAGAGGGTACGCCTAAGGCAATAAATGACTCTGTTCTGTCTGGTTTTTATTCAGGCACCGATAAAAGTATGGTAATTCCAGACGAGTGGCGACAAATTTTTGATGAATTTGAGAAGAGGACACTTATTCCAAATAAAGATCGATGAGTCCTGGAGGAGTGTTTAATAGTATTGTTTTTTTTTCTTTATTAATGGATAGTATAAAGTCTTCCTGAAACGGAATGAGTATCTCTTTTTCGTTGTATTCTATCTCCAGTAATGGGTTATTATGAATTTCAGCAATTCTTTTTACTTTACCCAATGACCCAAAGTTTTTATCAGTAACCGCATATCCAGATATACTCCTTGTATCATTAGTTTCATCCGAGGCCTCGCCCAATTCTCTCACATCCAAATAGACATCAGAGCCTTGTAGCTTTTGAGCATCTTCTGTAGAATTGACGGTGTCAATTAATATCAGCCACTCTTGGTCGTTTTTAATCCTTAAAGATTTTAACTGAAATGGAACCAAACCTCCTTGCAACTCAATGAAAAGGTAAGCTGGTTTAGGGGAATAATCCTCCCAACGGGGTAAAATTCGCAACAATATTTCTCCACCTATTCCGTGGGGTTTGGTCAATGCACCAATATTTACTTTTTCGGATTCAGTTTTCATACTTGAAAAGTAAGAAGAAATTTCAATTAATAAAAAAAGCCTGTCTGTATTATGCAGGCAGGCTTATTTTTTAGAAGACAGTTTATTGATTTATTCAGCTTTTGGATTTTCATCAGCTTTTGTTTCTTCTTTCTTTTCAGAAGCTTCAGCCTTTGGTTCTGCTTTAGGAGTTTCCTCTTTTGCAGGAGTTTTAACTTCTTCTTTAGCTTTAGGTTCTTCCTTTTTTTCAGGAGTTTCAGCTTTTTTCTCTTCTACTTTTGGAGTTTCTTCTTTTGCAGGAGCTTTAACTTCTTCTGCTTTTGGAGTTTCCTCTTTTGCAGGAGCTTCAGCGGCTTTTACTTCAGCAGCAAGTGTGGCATTTTTCTTAGCAATCTTTTCTGCTCTAGCCGCATTTACTTTTGCTTCGTTTTCTAAACGTTGTTGTAAAGATTGAGCTTTCTCTCCTGCTAAACTTTCTTTCTTAGCATCGATTTTTGCTTCTTTATCTTCCAACCATTTGTTGAAACGGCGATCTGCTTCTGCTTCATCAAAAGCACCTTTCTTTACACCCTCTAGCAAGTGTTTTTTCATTAATACACCTTTGTAGCTAAGGATGGCACGCGCTGTATCAGTAGGTTGGGCACCATTGGCAAGCCATTGTAAGGCTTTGTCAAAGTTTAAATCGATGGTAGCAGGATTTGTGTTTGGATTATAAGATCCAATTCTTTCAATATTCCTGCCATCTCGTGGCGCCCTGCTGTCAGCTACCACTATGTGGTAGTAAGCATACCTTTTGCGTCCGTGTCTTGTTAATCTAATTTTTACGGGCATGTTTCAATAATTACGATTAATACAACCTACTTTAAATTGTGGGCGCAAAGATAGATAGATTTCGATTGGTATGAAACTTTTTATGAAAAAGTTTTATTCAAATTCATATTGACTTCCAATGTGTTTAGAGTTTTACGATAGGTCGAACAATAAATAATTTGTCAAATAGACATAAAAAACGGTTGTGTCTTAGAGCTTACTTGAATTTTATCGAGAGTTGTTTAATAACGTTGCTTGTAAATTGTGCAAGTATATTTTATTGTTAAAAATTAGAAGTGGAGTTATTGGGTTATTGTACATTAGAATCTTAGTTAAATACCTTAAACCTTCATCACTTAGTTTATTTCGAAGAAAGTGTTTTTAATATATAGGAGGCTGATTATTAAATGAAATCAGCCTCCTATATATTGTATTAATTTTATTTAATAGTTATTGAATGATAATTTCTCTTATTTTGCTCACTTCAGAAGTAATGCCATTGAGCTGGTTTTCAGTAATTGAACCCTCATCAATCGAGTTATAGATGGTTTGTATGGGTTTTAGAAGCTTTAAAGTTTCAGCAACGGCAGGATCGTTTTCGGTCACCTTCATGAGTTCAATAAGCTTATTTAATGAACTCTTCTGATCCATAACTAGCTTTACCATCTCTTTGTTGTTATAGGTGTCTTCAGA
>CAZJDS010000182.1:0-5448 GCA_964544795.1 uncultured Alkaliflexus sp.
CTCCTCCTTGGGAAGGAGGAGAGTTATGAAGAGAGTTGGTTTTGTAGTAGGCATTTTTTAGTAGTTCTATCCATAAACGAAGACGGCATATTTTAACTGAGTTGGGGTTGATGTCCACACCAAAGAGGCAGCTCTCAATGATGGTTTGCTTTTCGTGAAAAAGAGTTTCTTGTATGCGCTGGCTCTCTTTGTTGTTGGGGTTGTATTCAAAGAGTTCGTCCTCTTCATCGGTTACGATGAGTTCATCGTTCACCACTTCTACTTGGTATTCTTTTAAGCGCCTACCATCACGATCTTGAAGGATTTTTAGATCGTTTTTCACAGCAATGATTTCATTTAGTGCCGAAACCAAAAAGTGTCCCGATCCCACGGCTGGATCGCAAATCTTTAAGCTATTGATGATGGCATTGGCTTCATTTCGGTCTTCAATTTTATCGTAAAGCTCGTCAAAGTTGGTGGTGTTCCACCCCTTAGTTTCATTGAATTTCTGCAGCACCGCTTTACGTATAGTTTCGCGGCACATATACATGGTGATGAAGCCAGGTGTGAAAAACGAACCATCTTTATAGCCGTTTATTTTTTCGAAAATCAGCCCAAGCACCGACGCATTGATTAGCGTTTTGTTCTCTTCTTGAATTTTCTCTGAACCTTCGCTACTAAAATCGTACGCACTCAAAAACTCAAACAGATACTCAAGCGTGGGTAAACTACCTGTTCTCTTTTTGCCCTGCTCGTTTTTCAAAACGGTGGACGAAATAATCGGAATTGTTTTATCGTCTCTCAGATTGCTGATGAACAAAGTAGTATGCTCAATATCGGTGGGTTCAAAAAGTGAGGAGTTGAGGTAAGGAACTTTCTCGAAAATCTCTTTTACATCTGGGTTTCTCTCATCGTATTTTCTGGCCAACACCTGAAAAAACAGACTGTTCAGGTCATCGTAACTTTTTACTTTGTTGATATTCAAAAAGGCATAGGACTCATCGTCTTTGTGATAGGTAAAAAGCTGGGCTTCCAACAACTTCAAAAACAGAATGCGGTTCATCCAAGTGATGGAAAGCTGTAGTGCAATAGTAAAAAGCCTTTCTTGGTGGGTATCTCCATATTGGTTGGGATTTTCTAAACGACCAATCTTGTCCAAGCTATCCAACTGAATGATGGCATCCTCCAGAATGCTACCTGTATTGCGCTCGCCTTCCTTGTTTCGCCCGATCAGTTTTTTGCTCCCTTCTTTGGTTTCATTCAGCCCGATGATGTGTAGCAACTCGCTGTAAAAACGTTTGTCGAGGGTGTTACTGTCGTTGACAAATGGAAGTTTTAGAAGATGCTCTGGCGACAACAATTTGAAGAGTGCAATTAGTTTGTTGTCGTCTTTCTTATTCTCATTCCTGAGCGGATTTTGATACTCTTGCAAATTGAAATAGGTAAATTCAATTTCTGATGCGAGGGCTGAAATAAAGGGTTCAGCAATTTCTTTATAGAAAAAGTCGGTTTTTATGCCTGCCAGTCGCCCGCCTTCAAAGTCTTTAAACTGTTTTACCAAACTTTTGTTTTGTGCAAAAAGTCGATCGAAGGTATTGGCATCAAAAATAAACCACTCATTGATATTGGTGATGACCAGGTGTTTTACTTCCAGGTTCTTTTCAGTTATCCGTTCCCGCAAATAGTAAAGCACCAATTCATGAAAAGCCTTTGTGTTGAGCTTTTCGATGGTGACCATTTCAGCTCTGTTGCTCGGGCTTTTTGTTTCAACAATTACGCCCACTGCACTTTTTGCTTTGTCTTCTGTATGGATTACAAGATCGTTTCGCCCTTTGGTGTTGATAAAATGGTTGGGGTCGTAGTAGGTTTTCTTCAAAAAATCAATGACTATATTTTTGTGAAAATCCTCCGATTCTGCATGATCGATTCTATCGAGCAGCTGAATAAGGTTGGTCTTGAAATGCTCAATTTCAGTCCTATTGGGTTTTACTTTTAAAAAGGCTTTGTTCAATGCCTTCTTTGGGTTCAGTCTGTTTATCTTCATCGCTCGAGATCTTTCTATTTAACGGGTTAATTTAGTTAATTCTCTTCGTTATTCCTTATTTGTAAATGGCAAAAACTAAAACCCTTCGATTTTTGGTTGTTGTAAAAACTTATGCACACCGAACCCAAAGCGCCGTAGGTATGACCTAAATTATCTTCTACAGACAGTACGCTCCTAACGGAGCTCTATTCACCATTATGTCTTGTCCACTACAAACAGGGCACTCCTAAAGGAGTTAAAATGCGTGATTTATAAGTAATAGGATGGGTCATAATTATGCCTCACGAATACTCCCTTATAGAATCCGTGTTAGTCGCCAATATTATGTGAGAGGAACCAATAACTTTAAAATTGGCAAACGGCGTGCACAAACAGGTAATTGGGACGGCGCAGCTGAGCTTTGGGCCAAAGAAGTCTCCCATCCTAAGCGAAAAGTAGCTGGTAGAGCTTGTTACAATATGGGCATCATCAGTGAGATTAATGGAGAACTTGATGCGGCTGTTGACTGGACATCAAAATCTTATACCGATTATAAAAACAAAAAGGCTTTGCAATACCTCAATGTGCTCAAACGCAGGATCGAAAGAAATATTCAATTGCAAGAACATTTAGGGGAGTGATGGGAACTGCTAATAGTGAAGAGATCTTTGTTTTTTGAGAAAATAGAAATTGAAAATGTTTTCTGTTGTTTTAAAAGACAATAGGAACCGCAAGCTATAATGCTTGAAGTTCCTAAAGCCTGAAATGACTGAAATATATTGTCATTAGTTTTACTCCACTATCAAATTTCTGTTCTTTGGATATTTAACCGAGTATTTTAATTCGATTTCCTTACTGTCATTAGGTTTTAGTTTAAACTCCCATTTGATTTCTCCTGTTTCTGAATTCTTTTTTCCACCCGAAATGCTTTGAATAGCAACTTCAATCTCTTGGTTGGTTGATACTGGAACCTGGTCAAGAACAATCATATTAATCGCTTGGTTTTTGTTGTTCTTAACTGTTGTTTTCCAAGCACGTGCTTCCTCCTTTTTATTTCCAAAGAACTGCCTTTTGGTAAAATCTTTGTTTTTCTCACGATTCACAGATACTTTCTTATCTCGCCCCAAAGAAATCTCTAAGGTGTCTGAAGCATAACGAGCATTTATGAGTGTTTTACCCACATACGTATCTTCAAAAAAGAGATTGGCTTCCCCCTCTAAAAGATTATATTTCTCCCAATCAATAATGTTTGCAATTAAGAAGGCGTCTTTATCAATTTTGGGCACAGAGTAATATTGATAAAATGCTGGCAATTCATAAAACTCCATATCAACCATATAGCTCTTGTTGTCAGACTTTACTGTATAGGGTCTATTAATTTCAAAGTCAACTGTTGTTTGATTCTCGATTTGGGCTGTTGGTATCGCCAAACTACTGGTTCCTCTTATTTTTACATTTGATTTATCAACATTGACACCTGCTGTTCTGCCTTGTAATGCGCTGGAGAGACTTTTGTTTGCACCGTATCCAATTACGACAACCTCCTCAAGATCCATTTCTCTTTCTTCAAGCCTCACATTCATTACAGGATTTGTAATAGGAAGAGTTTGAGGAGTAAAACCAATAAATGAAAATGTTAATTGACTTGAGTAATTTGGAATTGTAATCGAATAGTTTCCATCAAAATCTGTAACAGTGCCAATGGTGGTGCCCTCAACAATTACAGTAGCTCCAGGCAATGGTTCGCCACTGCTTTCCATTACTTTACCACGCACACTATTCTGCGTTAATTTGTAAGAAGGTGGCACAGAATTATAATTAAGATAATAGGTTTTTAATTCGGGGGCTACACCTGAAACATTCGGATCTGCAGAGGAGAATTTGAGCTTTACATTTGTCCAGTTGACTTTCGTATCTTGCTTTACATTGGCTTTGTAAATTAATTGAACTGGTTCATCTATGTTTTTTGCTCGGATATCATACGAAGGAAACCATCCAGCATTTTCCACCAAATAATTTAGCTCTAATAAATACTTATTGGCTTGCTTTGCTTCAACTTTCACTAAAATCTCTCCTGTGGGGTACTCTTTTTTACTGGTTGCTGTTTTTATTTGATTTTGCAAATCACTCTTTTGTTCGTTCAATAATTTTAAAGTCTTATTTCTCTCAATTTCCTTCAATTTTAAAGAAGTCAATTTGTTACTGTAAAAATCTGAAGCCTGTTGAAGGTTTGCAATATTTACCTGATCGTTTTTCCCACCAATATTTCTGTTTTCTTGTAGAAAAATAAGTTCCTCTTTGAGTATTGACAAATAGGTTTGCTCAACTTTTATTTTGTCTTCGATGCCTTCCAATTGTTTTTCTAAACCTATCAACTCAGCTGGCTTTGCCATTTTGTCCATATAGTTTTGCTGATGATTTACAGATAAAACAGTTAAATCTCCTTCTGCTTTTACTTGAACACTTTTGGCATCAATAAATGGCGAGAGATTGATGAACTTGACAATTGTTTCTCCCGTTTTTAAATCAACTCCCGTTTTTCGAACTATTTGTGCTCCATCCAAGAATACGGTTACTTCATTTACTTCTGTTTTAACTTCTTTCTCTACAATATCTTGTGAGAGTACATTGTTAAAAATCAGACTCAACAATACAATGTTAAATGCTTTCATACTTTTTATCTTCAGTTGGGGTATAAAATGTCAAAAATCACCTAAATGTTTCTGAGAAATCCTGACTGCGATTTGAATTAAGTCGCTCAAGAATAGCTCTATTCAAATATAGCAATCTTCATTAACTAATAACTGCACTATTCTTTTTAAAATGATGCGGTTATGAAAAATAAAACAACTCCCACTATGATCATTAAGTCAATAAAGTGGTTTTTGAATTTGCACAGCACCTACATCCACTTTTGAAGTTGATCATAAGCGTATGGCTTTACGACTTCCCACAATTCTTGACGAGTTGGGACTTAATGAGCAATTTGCTGCTCTCCAATTTTTACAAGTTCATCATTAAAAGTTGGCGATCCGTCAAACAAAGAAGCAAAAGCCAAATAGCAACAAACTAAATTAGTTTCTATCTGTTCCCCAACTATATAATCAACTCTAACAATTATGAATTTATCCAGCAGATTACTCGTTCTTTTATTAAACATCCAATTCTTTTTCTTGCCATCTTTTGCACAAGTGGATGCATTAGACTCTTCTTTCGGACAGGATGGAATTGTAAAATCTCTTTTTTACTGGGGAACAGCTATTGCTCAAACATCGGTTATCCAACCCGATGGTAAAATATTGATAGCAGGTTACTTCAGCAATAATATTGACGGTAAAAACTCGTCCGATTTTCTTGTTATTCGATTGAACAACGATGGAAGCATTGATTATACCTTTGGTGTGGACGGAAAAGTGAGTACAGACTTTTCAATTAGTACACCAGGC
>CAZJDS010000183.1:0-5422 GCA_964544795.1 uncultured Alkaliflexus sp.
ATATATCTTTTTAGTGCAGATACAAGATGGGCAAAATACGAAGAGTTACAAGCCGACATATTTGATCACGTATTGGCTGTTGTTTCTGAGTTTGAATTGAGTGTTTTCCAAATTCCAAGTGGAGAAGATATTAAAAGCCTACACTCAATTGATAAAAATTAAGATGCGGACAATATAATTTATCAAAGGCGCTCCAATTCATGAAGCGCCTTTTTCTTATCGAACCAAATTCATTTCATCCAAGAGGTAACTCGCACCTGCGAATTTATCAATGATGAAAAGAGCATATCTGATATCTATAGATATATTTCTGCACTGATCGGGATTAAACATCAAGTCGCTCATAACTCCTTCCCAAGCACGGTCGAAGTTCACGCCAATAAGTTCACCGTCAGCATTGATAATTGGGCTTCCTGAGTTCCCTCCTGTAGTATGGTTGGTGGCAATAAAACAGACAGGCACTGTACCATTCACTTCATACTCACCATAATCTTTTGACTCATAAAGCTCCTTAAGACGCTCTGGAACTCTATAGTCATAAATGGCTGGATCGTTTTTCTCCATGATGCCATCTAAAGTCGTATAGTAATCATACCGCACAGCATCACGGGCTTTGTAGCCTTTTACCTGACCATACCCTACCCGCAAAGTGAAGTTTGCATCAGGATAGAAATTCTTAGTAGAATCAAAAGCCATCAAAGCTTGCATATAAATCCTATTTAAGCTATCAAGCTGAGCACTATAAGTATGATAACCATCCAATATTTTTCCATAATAAATTCCTGCCAACTCTTCATACAACAGAAAGGCAGGATCTTTTTTCACCTTTCGAAAATTCTTTTGTGATGAATTGTTCAATAAAGAGTTTAGCTGTTTTTGATTGGAGAAAATACTTTTTTTGAAAACCTTTTTCATATACACATGAACATCCCCTTTATACTTAGAGTTGATTTGCTGATAAAGAGAAGGGTGAAATTCTTTTGAACTATTGTCACGATAAGCGATTAACAGCTCGGGAGAAACTTCTGAATCTATAAGATTGCTGTAATCTTTAAAATGGCTATTTGTCCGTTCTTGCAACTCCTGAACAGCTTCATTTATCTTCTCCTCTTCCACCTCTTTTTGATCCAGCAAGGAGACCAAAGAACCATAGTGTCCAGCCAGCAGAACCATCTCCAACCCATTGCGGCCAATCAATTCAAGCATTAGGTTTCTTGCCAGATTGTATTCAGAAAAATGAGAATAGACCTCTTTGTAGCTGTTCAATAAAGTTCCCCATTTATCCTCCCGGTTTTGCTGAGCCATCACCCAATTTTGAAAATTTTCTTCTTCTTCCTGCTTTTTGTGAATGGCATCTAATATTTCCAATCCTCTTATTTCGCCGCGCCATCTTTTCCATGCGTTTGAAACTGATGCTGACTTTGAAGCATATTGAATGCGGGTAGCAGCATCCATTTCCATATAATGCCTATAAACACTGAGTTTCTGCGAACGCACATCAATCAACTGAGGATAGAGTACTTCTGTTAACATCTCTATATGGTACGAAGGCACATATTGGGCTGTGCTGCCTGGATAACCAAAGATCATGGTAAAATCCCCTTCTTCTACCCCTTTTAAACTGATGGGAAAATGATGTTTGGGTTGATAAGGTACATTGTCTGAAGAGAAAACGGCTGGCTGATTATCCGCATCTGCATAGATTCTAAAGAGAGAAAAATCACCTGTATGGCGTGGCCACATCCAATTATCTACATCCCCTCCAAATTTACCAATTGCAGAAGGAGGTGCGCCTACCAAACGTACATCGGTAAACTCTTCATAGATAAATAGAAAATATTGATTACCCTGGAAAAAAGGTTCAACCAAAGCAGTGAAATGAGTCTCTTTGGTGGAGGATTTTACAATCTTATCAATATTCGACGTGATGATTTTATTTTGTTGCACCATAGACAAGCTCTCATCCACATCTTTTAAAACTGAGTCCGTTACATCCTCCATGCGCCTGAGAAACGTAACAGACAACTTTTCGTTGGGAAGCTCTTCGGATTGTGACATGGCCCAAAAGCCATTGGTTAAATAGTCGTTTTCAACGCTGCTATGCTTCTGTATGGCAGAATACCCACAATGATGGTTGGTCATGAGCAAACCTTTGTCAGAAATCAACTCACCTGTGCAGCCACCTCCAAAAATTACCACCGCATCTTTCATGCTGGATTCGTTAATACTGTATATATCCTGAGCTGTTAAACGAAAACCCTTCTCCTGCATCTCTGTAATATTCTGATTTTCCAATAAAAGTGGAATCCACATTCCCTCTTTGGCATAACTCTGAGAGAAGATTAGCACCAAACCAAAAACAAACGTCATTTTTCTTACCATAGCCTATATTTCTCAAATAATTTATAAACAATCAAATAGGATTGAATTTTATATAGTTGAATCTCCAAATACTAAATATACCTAAAGAGACTTGCCAAAACCCTGACAACAAGACCAAGACTAAAACTTACGCAACTCTTCAAACAACAGATCCACAGGCAACCCCATCACATTAAAATAGGAGCCATCAATTTTACGAATGCCTATTAATCCGATCCATTCCTGAATTCCATAACTCCCCGCTTTATCGAAAGGACGAAATTTGTCCACATAATAGTTAATATCTTCTGTTCGTAAATCGCGAAACCACACTTTAGTTATGTCTTTAAATGCCACTTCTTTATGGGCTGACTTTATAGCTACCCCTGTGATTACTTCGTGCATTTTACCGCTCAACAATTTCAACATCTCAACTGCCTCCTCTTTATTGGCTGGTTTATTAATGATTGAATTGTCGATAAGCACAACAGTATCGGCCGTAACAACCAATTTGTTGGGCTGTTTCCAAATGTGTGCATAGGCGGCCATCTTATTGAGCGCCAACCATTGGGGCACTTGATGGGCGGATAGTTCATTAGAAAAGTCCTCACATAGATCAGGACAAACCTCAGACCTAAAAGGAATACCTGACTGTTGCATCAACTCTTGACGGCGCGGCGAGTTAGAAGCTAATATAATATCGTAATCGGAAAGATTGCTGAGCATGAAATAGAACAATTAAATAAAGAACGAGCGAACAACAAAAACGAATAAAATTCCAAACAACATAATTACTTTACTCATTTTTGAAGCTAAGTTGAAAGATTTTTTTGTTTCTGCTCGAAGGATAAAAAAAGAAAGAAATAGGTATGGCAGTGTGATTAAGATGAGAAAATAGAATAAAACCAGACGACTTCCCTTAAGTTGCGGCACCCAAAAGAAGAAAAACCACAACACTACAATTATAAAGATGTTAATGAGCACTACTACCCATTTGGTTAATGGTATCCCCATCTCAATAGGAAGAGTAGTGCATTTTACCGCTTTATCTCCTTCTGTATCTTCCATATCTTTGATGATCTCACGTCCGAGCGTGGCCACAAATGCAAAAAAAGCAAACCCTGTGGTCCAAAACCAAGCGATTGAACAGGCGTCGGTGGAGAGAATCTGCTCACCATGCAATCTTGACAGCGAAGCAAATTCAACGGAAACCACCAAATAAGCTACCATTGAGGTTAAAAAAGCAATGGCCAAATTACCAATGAGCATCTGCTTTTTCAAAGTAGTGGAATAGAACCAAAGCAAAAGCGGAATAGCCATAAACATCAAGGCATAACTCTCTTTACGCAATACATAAGCCAAATAGAGACCGATAAAAACACCGATAAGTGTAAACACAACATGCCACAAAAGAACAGTACGTCGAGAAAACACTTCTGAAACCACCACCCTATGTGGACGATTGATTCGATCAATTTTAAGATCGAAGTAATCGTTAATGATATAACCCGAAATGGCCAAAGTCAATGTGGCAAGAACGACCAGCGCAAATCGAAAATGCGACAGGGAAGGTTCTAAATTATAAAAACTTAAAATGGGCAACATCAAACCATAGCGCAAAAGATATTGTAGAAGTGCTATGATCAGCAGGTTTTTATATCTAATCAGTCTGAGAAAAGC
Source organism: uncultured Alkaliflexus sp. (assembly GCA_964544795.1). Classification (GTDB taxonomy): domain Bacteria; phylum Bacteroidota; class Bacteroidia; order Bacteroidales; family Marinilabiliaceae; genus CAZHHH01. The sequence goes on from CAZJDS010000183.1 coordinate 4,042, forward strand.
CATAGTATTAATAGATTACCACTCGTTAACCTCTCCCCACTTACCATGCGCACGAAGAACCTGTTCTACTACATCTCGAACACAACCACCGCCTCCATTGCGATCACTAATATATTTACACAGAGATTTTATTTCTTCTACTGCATCGGCTGGACATACGGGAATACCCACTGTCCGCATCACTCCGGCATCTGGAAGATCATCGCCCATATACAATATATTCTCTGGCAAAAGATCTCTCTTTTCCATCCAGTCTTTAAGCTGAATCATCTTTTGCGATGCAGCCATATAGATATCTTTAATACCCAAAGCTTCGTACCGCTTTCGAACAGATTCTGTATTTCCACCCGTAATAATAGCAATGGGATAACCTAATTTCGCAGCCTTCTGAAGAGCAAAACCATCTTTAATATTTGCCATTCTCATCGGTTCTCCATTGGGGTGCATAGGTATGGTATCACTACTTAAAACGCCATCAACATCAAAGGCGAAAGCCTTTACAAGCATTAAATCTTCTTTAAAATTGGTCATAAACTATTACTTTTTCGCAATTTACTTAATTATCTTCTATTCTCTATTTATTAATATCACCCCTCCATAATACTCTGAGAAAGCAATTGATAAATATTATATTCTACAGTCCCCTCTTTCAAACTTTTAAGATGAGAAGCCATTACATTTGTATCTGCTCGATGCGCTGGTCCTGTTTGAGCCAACTTGGGATGCATAGAGAGAGCTTTTTCTGTTGTCTCACGAATTAAGGGAGCAAGAATTTCAAACTCCATCTCGCTATCCGCCAATATCTCATCTGCCAAAGTGTAGAGATGATTTACAAAATTGCAGGCAAAAACAGCTGCCAAATGCAACGCCATTCGCTTTGATTCATTGGATTCTTGCACTTTGTCGGAGATGGCTTCACCTACAGATTTCTATAGTTTTAATGTTACCTCGTCATTGGCTTCCAATAAAAGTGGAATCTCTTTAAAATCAAGCGATTTCTCTTTGGTGAAAGTCTGAAACGGATAAAAAACACCAAAATGCGAAAAGCGTGAAAGAACAGACATTTCGACACTGGCAGCGGTATGGGCAACCACCCCTTTCACCAAAGGCATTTTATTCACTACCTCTTCAATAGATGCATCTGCAACTGAAATGAGATAAAGATCCGCATCAAGAGTTAGATCATTCAAATTATCAATGGGCTCCGCTCCTACTCTACTGGCCAACTGTTTTGCATGGAGAAGATTTCGGCTGAATAGTTGTGGTATATTTATTCCTGCACGAGATAACGCAGAGGCTAAATGGGTAGCTACATTTCCAGAACCGATAATTACAATAGTCATGAAACAGTCATTTAATAAAATCGTAAATGCATATTTAC
>CAZJDS010000184.1:0-5421 GCA_964544795.1 uncultured Alkaliflexus sp.
AAGTCCACTTCTGGGAAGTTGGCTTTCTCGCTGCCATCTGGAAAGCCTACCGATCGAAAGTTGTTTTGCTCAATAACCATCAACGACCATTTCAACCATGGGGTGGTCGTGTGGGAAAATCGCAATTGAGGATTTCTACTTAAAGGGTGAATAGGAGCACCCACATTTGCATTAAGTGTGCGAGGGTAGTAGTCGGGAATAAAAAAGGGATGCCATGTTTGCCCTGCAATAAAATCAAATTCTTTGTAGCCCAGTTGGATATATGCTTGCCGTAACCTTAAGTTTGTGTCTGAGGAGGGAGAGCTGCCTAAAAAATCCCCTTCTATCATTCCAAAAACTGAAATGCCATGAACTGTTGGTCCTTTTACATGTAGGCTCAGACGGCTATGTGCGGCATCTATGTCAAAAGACCCTTCATCGTTGAGGTCTACTCCGTTTTCCATCTTTTTCGGAAGCGGGTAGAGATAGATGTGTTTATTACGTACTTCGCTCGATACTCGTGAGTTGAATGCGGCGTCTACAGCCACAAAACCGTGAATACTTATATCAAATAACTTTTCTTGAGCGTATAATTTAGGGAGTATGAGAATAAAAGATAGAAATAACAAAAACTGTTTCATTAAATAATAGATTGGTTGAGTAGATAAGATGAAATTAGTGTACAGTATCAAACTGTGGGCTTTTTACGTAAATAGGTCGAAGGGATTGTATTGTATATTATTTTGTTATTTATTTAGCAGTGGTTTCACCTCCTTACCCAAAAGTTCAAAGGATTGCATCAGTTGATCGTGGGTAAGCCCTGCGCTGTCCATCTGAAAAGTAACACGGGAAATGCCACCTAAAGACTCACTGTGGCGCATAATTTTCTCTGCTACATCTTGCGGGCTACCCACTAAGAAAGCACCTGTGGGTCCAGTTTGTGCATCAAAATGATCTCGTCGAACGGGTCCCCAGCCTCTTTCCAAGCCTATTTTTGTAAATGCTTTGGCATAACCTGGATAAAACTCCTCGATGGCATCTTCTGTTTTTGGCGCAATATAGCCCAAGGAGTGCAAGCCCACTTTTAGGTTTTCGGGTGAATGACCTGCTTTTGCACCCGCCTCTCTGTAACGATCGATTAAGGGTTTGAAGCGGTGTGTTTCTCCGCCAATCACTGCCACCATAAGCGGCAAGCCCAAGGTTCCTGCGCGCTCGAAAGATGCTGGAGTTCCACCCACCCCCAACCAAACAGGTATCTTTTTCTGATAAGAGCGTGGGTAAATTATTTGATTTTTTAGCGCTGGACGAAATTGACCAGACCAAGTGACCTCTTTATTGTTTATAATCTTCAGTAATAGATCTAACTTTTCTATAAATAAAGCATCGTAATCATCCAAACTGTATCCGAATAGTGGAAATGCATCGATGAAAGAACCTCGACCTGCAACGATTTCTGCACGTCCTTTTGAGAGGAGATCGAGAGTGGCAAACTGTTGAAAGACACGAACAGGATCGGCAGCGCTGAGAACTGTCACAGCACTTACCAATTTAATTCTTTTAGTGCGTGCAGCCGCTGCGGCCAAAATAACTGCATTGGCAGCATCCAAGTACTCTTCGCGATGATGCTCACCAATAGCAAATGAATCTAATCCCACTTTATCTGCCCACTCAATTCGTTGGAGTAATCTCTCCAACTCTTCCATACTTTCTTTGTTGCGAAGTGACTCATTGGTCACATTTACAGCAGCAAAGCTGTCTATTCCTACTTCCATAAATATCAGCTACATTTGTGCATTTACACAGTCATAATATCTTCTTCTTTCGCTTTGAACATCTCGTCAATGGTCTTCATATATTGGTCGGTTAACTTTTGAACCTGTTCTGCAGCGTCTTTTTCTGTATCTTCAGCCAAACCATCCCTTTTGAGTTTTCTGAGCTCTTCCATCGCATCACGTCGTGCATTCCGAACGCTGATACGTGATTCTTCTTCTTCTTTCTTTACTATTCTCACCAAATCTCTGCGACGCTCTTCGGTTAAGGGAGGGACATTGATTCGAATGATTTCTCCGTTGTTTTCAGGATTCATCCCCAAGTTGGCAGCCATAATAGCTTTTTCGATAATTGGAATCATCTTTTTATCCCAAGGTTGAATAGCAATGGTTCGTGGATCAGGTGAGTTGATGTTCGACACTTGATTTAGAGGGGTCATGGAGCCATATTGATCCACCATAATACCATCCAGCATTCTAGGGTTGGCTTTCCCAGCACGAATTTTTGCCATTTCACGTTCTAAGTGGTTTATGGCATCGTCCATCTTTTCTGTGGTCAGTTCAAATAAAAATTTTATTTGCTCACTCATAGTTTTGAAGATTAGTTAAACAATAGATTTGTAGGGTTTTAACAAATATAATAAAAACTCAATGATAAACTTCTATTTTCCCTTGTTCCAAATTGGAGAGAATTTCCATTGCCTCTTCTTGTGAATTACCACAAAAGAGTTCTTCTGGTTTAAAGCCACGACAAACTTGCGGTCTTTCATTAGATCTAAAGAGGAGACATTGGTAATTGTCTGTGAGATGAATACAAGGAATTCCAGCAGGTTTGCCTTGAGGCATTCCTGGAATTGGTGATGATATGGAAATTGCGATGCAACAAGCACCACATTTTTCTCTACACTCCATATTTCTTTGAATTAATTGTTACGCTTAATATTAAAAAGTGAAATGATGCATGTAGTCATTTCATGAGTTGGGTTATTTTTTACTATTATTGCGTAAAAATAGAGATTCGGAGGAAGAAATCAATTAAATTGAGTCCTTCCATAGAACATTTTTAATATTGAGATTGTATTAGATTGAAGTATAGTTTCATTTTCATCCTAAATATCGACAATTATGAATTCACAATATAATGATTTGAGAAATTGGTTTTCAGAGCAGAAAGGTATTCTCACTGCTCTTTCAGGTGGGGTTGATTCATGCTTGGTAGCATGGATAGCCCGTCAATTTTTACCGAAGGATAAAGCAATTGCTGTTATTGGAGACTCACCCAGCCTCAAACGACGTGATTTAGAAATTGCTACCTCTTTTTGTAATGAACACGATATTCACTATGTCATTATTAAACCGGGAGAATTAGATGATCCCAATTACGCTTCCAATCCAGTGGATCGCTGCTTTTGGTGTAAGAGTTCGCTTTACACCGCTATGAATCTCTTGCGAGAGCGTGATTACCCCGACTTTGTTTTGGTTAATGGAACCAATAAAAGCGATCTGGGCGATTATAGGCCAGGATTAAAAGCTGCGGATAAATATAACGCTTACAGCCCTTTAGCTGATTGTGGGATGAACAAAGAGGACATTCGTTCTATGGCACGTGAAGCAGGATTAAAAGTTTGGGATAAGCCTGCCAGTCCTTGTTTGAGTAGTAGATTTCCTTATGGAACAGCTATTTCTCTCTCTAAATTATCACAAGTTGAAAAGGCTGAGGAGTTGCTTTCTCACTTGGGATTTAAAGACATGAGGGTTCGTTATTTAGGCGAAAAGGCACGTATTGAAGTTCCCACTTCTCAGCTTCCACGTTTGAAAGGAAGAATCCAACGGATCACTTCTGAGTTCAATGAGTATGGTTTTTCATCTGTAGAGATTGACGAAGAAGGGCTTGTTTCTGGAAAGCTTAATAGAGTGCTTTAGAAAAACTCTATGCCTACCAAAGAGATGTCGTCAAAAACCGATCGTCGACCGTAATTTCTTGCAATAAAATCTCTTAACTCTTGAATGTTATTTTCAATCGGTTTTTTGTTAGAGATCACTTTTTTTAGCGGATTTAGATCATTGGTAATCTCGTCATCTCTTTCGAGTTCTACCAATCCATCGGTAAAGGCCAAAAACTTGGAGTTTTTCTCTATCTTAACTCTTCCCACTTCCACTACAGGGATTAGATCCAACATGCCCAAACCAATACATCCTTTGTCTAACGATAACAGATGGCCCTTTTTAGGATCGTATAAGAAAGGGGGTAAATGTCCAGCATTTACATAGGTTAACTGGCGTGTAACAAAGTTGTATTTACCAATAAATAGGGTGATAAATTTCTCGCTGTTAGCACTATCATTTACTCTTTGATTGAGGTGGTTGATTAATTTTTTAAGGCTCATACGTTTGGTGAAGGACGATCGTAGAATCGCTTGAAAATTCGACATGAGCATGGCTGCTGCAATTCCTTTACCGGAAACATCGGCTACACAAAACCCTATGCTATTTCTTCCAAGTTGTATAAAATCATAATAGTCCCCCCCAACACTTAAATGCGGTAAATAGACGGTGTGAATAGAGATTTTTTTATGTTTTGGAAGCTCATCGGGTCCTGGAATCAACTGGTTTTGAATTTTGGAAGCAAGCTCCATCTCTCTTCTAAAAGCCTCTTGCTCCAAATAAGCCTGCTGCATTCGCTTGTTCTCAATAAATACGATGATGAGGTTTGAGATGATTTGAATAAACTTTAGGTGTTTGATGGTGGGGCTAATCCCTTGTCTCTCTTCTTCTATATCTCCAATAAGAACAAATCCAATGGATTTGAAACGGTGATGCAAAGGGATTATAGCATCAAATCCCTTTAAGTTTTCGGGAGGTGATAAGGTTATATTTTCAATTTGTTGGTAACATAACAAATCTTTTTCAACCTCTATTTTTGCTACTTCTTCTTCGGTTACACCTGAACTTAATATGTTTCGCCAACTACCATCTGATAAAGTAAAGACAACCGTTTTCCCCACATCCAACTCTTCACGTAACAGAATCTCAAATTCAGACAGCAGATCCTCAATAGAATGTTCTTCATTGATGGTCTGTGTTAAATCTAAAATAAGATTTAACCTGTCTTTATATAATCTAACCCGGCGTTTTTTCGTCTGCGTAATCATTCTCTCTTTCCTCCAAGCTTATTAGCTATTCTCTTCAAATCATCTGATTAAACTATAACAAAAAGGCAATGGTATTTAAAGAATTGTAATATTCTAAAATCAATCAACAATCTTTCTTAAATATAAGAAAAAACCTGTAGTTATGTTAACAAATCCGACTAAATAAGAGGTTAAATCTAATTTGGAATGAAACATTCAACAATGATATTTTTTCTTTTTCTCTTGTAACTCATAAAAAAAGCAGGAGTTTTATGCCATCCTGCTTTTTGCATTTATACAGTTATATTAATCCCTTGCTCTCTCAGAGTATATTCTCTCTTTTGTATCTACTTTTATTTTCTCTCCTTGCTCAATAAATAGTGGAACCATAACAGTAGCTCCAGTATCAATGGTAGCTTGTTTTAATGATGATGTAGAAGAGGTATCGCCCCGAACTCCTGGTTCGGTATATGTAACTTCATATATTATGAATTGGGGGAGATTAACCATAAGTGGTGTTTCCGAATCTACATGGTAAACCA
>CAZJDS010000185.1:0-5315 GCA_964544795.1 uncultured Alkaliflexus sp.
TTCATTGCGAGTGCACTGTGCAGGTGTAAACTTGTGTGCTCCATGAGAAGTTCCGATAGAGATCGCTAAAGAGTCAACACCAGTACGTTTAACAAAATCTTCAACTTCTTCTGGACGGGTATAAGTTGAAAATTCAGCAACTACGTCGTCTTCAACTCCAGCCAATACACCTAATTCGCCTTCTACAGTCACACCGTGTGCATGTGCATACTCAACAACTTGTTTTGTTAAGGCAATGTTCTCTTCGTAAGGAAGGCTTGAACCATCAATCATTACCGATGAAAACCCGTTTTCTATACACTCTTTACATATCTCAAGTGAATCACCATGATCCAAGTGAAGAACGATGGGAATTTCGTAACCTAGTTCTTTAACATATTCAACAGCGCCTCTTGCCATGTTACGCAATAGAGTTCCGTTGGCATATTTACGTGCACCAGAAGAAACCTGCAAAATAACAGGAGATTTGGTTTCTACGCAAGCCATTAAAATAGCTTGTAACTGCTCAAGGTTGTTGAAGTTGTAAGCTGGAATAGCATAACCACCCTTAATTGCTTTTGCAAAAAGGTCTTTGCTATTTACTAGGCCTAAATCTTTGTAACTTACTGCCATTTTTTATTATTTTAAGATTGGTTTATTGGTAAAGTTACAAATCCATATTTTCTGACCTGTAACAAGAAATGCAAAAATAAGCAATGATTATTACTTATACAATTAATATTTTGTATGAGTACTAAGCTTAACATCTTATAACTGATATTTAACTTTTAGTCATAATTTCATACATTTGCATCCTGATTAATTGAAGTTTCACTCAATTAAACAAGCACTATTTGGATACAGCTTGTAATAGTTTTTTTTTAGATATTTACAGCAATTTATTATTATGAATCAGTCAAATAGAGAGGGATTTAATACAAGATTTGGCATAATTGCTGCAGCTGCTGGCTCTGCTATTGGGTTGGGAAATGTCTGGCGTTTTCCATACGTAGCAGGAGAAAATGGGGGCGGTGCTTTTTTGTTGGTTTATCTTGGTTTTGTGCTGGCTATAGGAGTTCCAGTGATGCTTTCAGAGCTGATTATTGGGCGTAAATCACAACGAAATATCTTTGGGGCTTTTCATGTTTTAGCTCCTGGAAAACCTTGGTATTTCATCGGCTTGATGGGAGTTATTGCAGCTTTTATGATCCTCTCCTTTTATGCCGTAGTCGCTGGTTGGACTATTGAATATCTTTATTTGGCAGTTAGTAATAATTTGGCGGATAAAAACTCCCTGGAACTTAATCAGGTTTTTTCTGATTCAACCTCTGGTACACTTCGCCCAATTCTTATGATGGTTCTCTTTATGTTTATGTCTGCATTTATTGTAAAATCTGGAGTTAGTAAGGGCATAGAAAAGTATTCCAAAATGCTTATGCCCTTGCTGTTAGTTATCATTGTTCTTTTAGGAATACGTTCTGTAACATTGGATGGAGCTATGGCGGGATTGGAGTTTCTCTTTAAACCCGACTTTAGCCGAATTACAACCAAGGTGATATTGGAAGCTCTTGGGCAGGCCTTTTTCTCGTTAAGTCTTGGGATGGGTGTTATGGCTACATATGGTTCTTACATAAAAAAAGGAGAATCTTTAGGTAGAACCGCCATTTATGTCTCTTTGGCCGATACACTAATTGCTGTTTTAGCTGGAGTAGCTATTTTTCCTGCAGTTTTTGCATTTGGTATTGAACCAGGCTCAGGTCCAGGACTGGTTTTTGTGACTTTGCCAGGCATATTTAATCAAATGTTTGGTGGATATTTTTTCGCTCTTATCTTTTTTACATTATTGGTTATTGCAGCTCTTACATCTTCCATTTCATTATTAGAAGTTGTTGTGGCCTATTTTACTGAAGAACTAAAAATGATGCGCCGTACTGCAACATGGTGGGCTGCAGGGTCAATAACGATCCTGTCTATTTTTTGTGCAAATTATTCTGCCCTATTTTCTTTCTTTGACAAAACATCTTCAAATATATTATTGCCTTTAGGAGGATTATTAATTGTGATTTTCGCTGGCTGGTTTATGGGACGCCATTCTGTTAGAGCCGAGTTGGAAGCCGACGGAAAAATGGCTCGTTGTTATAAAGTTTATTGCACCTATTGCCATTGCAGCTGTTTTTCTCAACCAACTGGGGTGGGTAAAACTTTGATTGGCGTTCGTCAAAGAGAGGTTGACAAAATGATTTATAGTTTTTAATTTCCCCTTAAAAAATGTGGAAAGACTACTTTTCATTTACGCGAAAAGAGCAGTACGGTATTCTTGCATTGCTAATCCTCATCCTTCTGCTTATAGCCAGTCGGCTTATCATCCCCTTGCTTCTTACTCCTTTTGATCCATCCAAGATGGTGGAGGATGTGACAAAAATTATCTATCTGGATGAAGAGCAGAGAGACCAAGCAAATGAAACAGTTGAATTAACACTATTTAACCCAAATACAGTAACTTTAGCTGAGCTGAAATTATTTGGGCTAAATAGCAGAGTGGCCAATAATTGGCAAAAATTCATCAAAAATGGCGGCAAGTTTTATCATCCAGAAGATGTAAAGAAGATTTATGGTTTACATGATTCATTGTATTTGAAGATGAAGCCTTTTATGCAGTTTGGTGAGTTAGAGCAGACAGAAGAGAAGATAGTTACTAATTCTAAAATAGAAGATATATATATTGATTTGAATCGTGCGGATAGTAGTTTTTTGTTGTCATTAGGTTGGACTTCATCTCTTTTGGACACTGTTTCATCATACGCCAAATCTCACTGGTTTCCCAGAAGAATAAAGCTATCCTATCTGAAATATTGGGAAATGGATTCTTTTTTGCTTATGTTACCTACCCTGAAAATTAAGAAGTCGCCAACAGCGAAGAAATATCCCAACGTTGAAATAAATAGTGCTGACACATCTCTTTGGGCTGTGTTGCCAGGTATTGGACCAGTTATCAGTCGAAGAATTGTGGAGTATAGAGAGAGGCTGGGTGGATTTGTTTCAACAGATCAATTGTTGGAAGTCTATGGGTTTTCACCCGTTCTTTATGAAGATCTTAAAGTTTATTTTATTGTGGACTCTATTCCAGTCAGAACAATTAATATAAATAGAGCTTCAGTGCATCAGATGAGAAACCATCCTTACATCGATTTTTATAAAGCAAAAGCTATATTTGACATGCGAATGGCTAATGGGAAATTCTTTTCTGTTGATGAAGTGATGAGTTTAAAGGAGTTTGAGGATGGGGATTGGGAGCGAATTAAACTTTATTTATCGGTTTCTAATCAATGACCTTTTAGTGACTTTAATAAAAAAGAATCGATAATATTTGTAGCTGTGAGGAAACTTCATTTTCTTTGCACTCGGAAAAAACAATTCTAAAATCATTAGGATGTTCCAAGCAATTGAAAATGTGAATATTAATTTATATTTTTGCAAGCCAAAAAATTTAAAAAAGAAGTTATGATAATTGTACCTATCAAAGAAGGCGAAAACATCGAGAGAGCTTTGAAAAGATTTAAAAGAAAGTTTGAAAAAACCGGCACCATGCGTGAAGTGAGAGCACGTCAAGCCTTCAATAAGCCCTCTGTTATAAAAAGAGAACAGAAAATGAAAGCTATTTATATTCAGCAATTGCAGCAAGAGGAAGAATAATTCTTTAAACTTTATTGCTGAAAGTGTCTTATTTGTCTTCTATTATTTGTATTTTCGTACAAAAGAGGAGGTAGATAAGACATTTTTATTTATGCAGCATATAGACAGTTTTTTTCAGTATTTGCAGAATGAAAAACGCACTTCGCCGCATACAATTGTGGCTTATAGAGGCGATTTAAATCAGTTTTTTGCATATTTAGGAGGAGGTGATAGAGAAGTTTTGGCACAGGTAAAGTCCAAAACAGTTCGGAATTGGATTGTTGCCTTGCACGAAGAAGGAATGACACCTCGAACCATACATCGAAAAGTCTCTTCTATAAGAACTTTCTACAGGCATCTTCAGCGCATGGAGATATTGGATTTCAATCCAGCCATGGTTGTAAATCTCCCTAAAATCCCCAAACGTCTTCCACAATTTGTTCGTGAAAGCGAGATGGAAACTCTCTTAGATCATGAAGATTTTGGATCTGATTATGAAGGATTAAGGAATAAGCTTATTATAGAGCTTTTTTATGGAACGGGTATGCGCTTGTCTGAACTGGTCTCTTTGCGTAGGCGTGACATCCATATGAGTGACGGGTTGGTTAAGGTTTTGGGAAAACGGAATAAAGAGCGCTTGATTCCGTTAACACGTGAATCTATTCTTTTGATTAAAGAGTACGACGAAGTGAAAAGAACTACATTTGGTGAGGATGCTTCTTCATGGCTTTTCTTGACTTTAAAAGGAGAACAGATTTATCATAAATTGGCCTATAGAGTAGTTCACTCATCCTTAAGCAAGGTTACCACAATGCAAAAGAAGAGTCCGCATATACTTCGACATTCATTCGCTACAGCTTTGTTAAATCGTGGAGCAGATTTGAATGCAATTAAAGAATTGCTGGGGCATTCAAATTTGAATGCTACCCAGATTTATGCACACAATACTTTTGAAAAAATTAATGCTATTTATAAACAAGCTCATCCGAGAGCTTAAATTTAAAGGAGGAGATGATTATGAAAATAACCATGCAATCTATTCATTTCGATGCTTCTGAGCGTTTGGAACAGTTCGCTCAGCAAAAAATAGGGAAACTTGAACAATACTTCGAAGAAATTATTAAAGCCGATTTAGTTATGCGCTTTGAGAAACCAGAAGCTATTGAAAGTAAAATTGCAGAAATAAGTCTTGATTTGCCTGGGCAAACACTTTTTGCAAAGAAGCAAAGTAAGACATTTGAAGAATCAATAGATCTAGCTTGCGAGGCATTACGCAAGCAGTTGGTTAAGCATAAAGAGAAGATTAAGGCCAAATAACCTAAAAAAGGGATTTTTAATTTTGCGTTATTTGAAAATTGTTTTACATTTGCACACCAAATTCAATTAGTAAATTAACAGAGTTTATAATTAATAGGCTGGTTATCAGTGGTAATCAGCCTATTAAACTGAAATAAAGGGTCGTTTTTAGAATAGCTTTTAAACCGATGTTTCTAAAAATGGTTCAGACTGAGTTATTGATCAAACATAGAAAACTTCTGTTTTTAACATTAATTTTAGGTGTAGGAATAAGAAATTCTTGTTTATAATCATTAACTTTGTCGGCTTGAACAAATTGCGGGAGTAGCTCAGTTGATAGAGCATTAGCCTTCCAAGCTAAGGGTCGC
>CAZJDS010000186.1:0-301 GCA_964544795.1 uncultured Alkaliflexus sp.
CCTCTAAAGTAACGATTTTCGGAGAATCTGCTGGAGGTATTGCTGTGAGTATGTTGTGTGCTTCGCCTCTGACAAAAGATCTTTTTCACGGAGCTATTTCACAAAGTGGTGGTTCGTTTGGACCAACACGGCCAACGACCTTTCCTGGCGAAAATATGAAGACGCTTCAGCAAGCTGAACAAGATGGAATTAATTATATTCAAAAAACAGATGCATCCTCGATTGCCGAATTGAGAAAACTTGATGCCGACAAACTTCCTATGGGTATGGGCATGGGTGGGGCTTGGCCCATTGTTGATGG
>CAZJDS010000186.1:311-5255 GCA_964544795.1 uncultured Alkaliflexus sp.
ATATGTTATTCCAGATGACCAGTTTAAATTATATGAGGCTGGAAACTTTAATGATGTCTCAGTTTTGATAGGATACAATTCTGATGAAGGATTGAGTTTCCCATCTGGACGCTCACCACAGGATTACATTTCAGGTGTGAAAGTGCGTTTTGGTCCATTTGCTGATGATTTGTTAAAAGCATACCCTGTTGGTGAAGAGAGGATTTCTCGGTCTGCCCGTAATTTAATGCGCGATGCTGCCTTTGGCTGGCATACCTGGAGTTGGGCAAGACTTCAATCTAAAACTGGGAAGTCCAAAGTATTCTTATATTATTTTGATCAGCATGCTCAACATCCCGAAGGCTCGTCACAATTCGATCATGGAACACCTCATGGTGTTGATGTGCCTTTTGTGTTTATGAACCTCGATCCAGCAAACCCAAACACAACAAAGTCCGATCTGGAAATATCTGAAATTATGGGAACCTATTGGACTAACTTTGCTAAATATGGCAATCCCAATGGTGCGAATTTGCCAGAATGGACTCCGTTTTCTGAGGAGAATTCAGAAACGCTTAATTTAGGTCAAGATATCTATTTACGTTCTGTCCCAGATGAAGAATCGCTTAAAGTTTTAGACTCCTATTTTGAATGGCGAAGAAGCGATGAAGGCAAAGCTTGGGTAGAAATTAATTAATTATTTAAAATGAGCATCAGAATAGACATACAGAGTGTAAAATAGTTTCCATTGGTTATATATCAATTGAAAATTATACATCTCTGAATACAATTTATTTCACTCTTATCTTTTAACCGAAAAATGACCAAATTATGAAAAATGTATTAAAACTGGTTTTCTTACTTCTTGTTCTTTTTTCTTACAACATATATGGACAAGATAAACCTGATTTTCCTGAAGGTACAATGCCCAATGAGCATAATATTAATGGAGCTGAATATCCCAGAGTTGGTAAAGATGGACGTACCCATTTCAAAATATATGCACCCGATGCAAACAAAGTAGAAATTAGTTTTCGGGGTGAAATGGAAAAACACGACGATGGATTTTGGACACTTTCTTCAAAAGACCCTGAAGTTATAGGATTTCATTATTACCAAATAATTATTGATGGCGTTAGTGTGGCTGATCCCAATGGGAAACCTTTTTTCGGGATGGGAAAATGGGTTAGTGGGATAGAAATACCAGAAGAAGGTGTTGATTATTACAAACCGAAAAAGGGTGTGAAGAATGGCGTGGTTAGCGAGAGTTGGTATTATTCTGATATCCGTAAGGAATGGCGTCATTGCTTTGTTTATACTCCCGCTGGCTATGATAAAGACAAAAATCGACAATATCCAGTATTGTATCTTCAGCATGGCATGGGTGAAAATGAGACCAGCTGGTCAAATCAAGGGAAGATGAACTTTATTATGGATAACCTTATCGCAGAAGGGAAAGCATCGCCTATGGTTGTGGTTATGGATAACGGCAATATTGAAGTTTTACGAGCAGCACCAGGAGAAGATATGAATGAAGTTAGAAGAAAATTTGGAGCTGATTTTTCTGATATTTTGCTTGATGAGATTATCCCTCATATTGAGTCAAATTTTAGAGTGTTGACCGACCGTGAGAACAGAGCGATGGCAGGACTCTCATGGGGTGGGTTGCAGACCTTTAATATTACCTTGAACAACCTTGATAAATTTGCCTATATCGGAGGATTTAGTGGAGCTGGACGTATTGATCTGAACAATCTTGGTTCGGCATACAATGGCGTATTTAAAGATCCGACCAGTTTCAATAAAAAAGTAAAAGTGTTTTTTCTTGGTGTTGGATCTGAGGAAAATCCTGAGCGAACCAAGAATTTAAGTGATGGATTAAAGAGTGCCGGCATTAACAATATATATTATGAATCACCAGGGACTGCTCATGAATTCCTTACCTGGCGCAGGTGCCTGAATGAGTTTGCACCTTTACTATTTAAATAAAACAGCATGTTTACTACTAATATTCAGAGCCTGAAAAGGCATTTTACTTTTGTGTTGATATTATTTTTTCTATTGCCCAGTTTCTCTAATAGTCAACAACTTCAATTGAACGAGCTTGATTATTTTGAGGCGAGCGGTATTAACGTGTTGGTTTTCAGCAATAAATACAATCCCGTTTTTTTTGATGAAAAGACAGCTGGTGTTGAATTGATTCATCATGGAGTGAGAACTGCAACAGGTGGCGCTGTCCGTTTGCATAACACTCCGGAGCAATGGGATTTGGTTCCTGAGATTGTGAGTCGAGATGTGGACAGTAAAAGCAACTCGATTTCCACAGTATTGCGTTATGCTGATTTTGACTTTGATAGTAAAATAAATGTGACACCCCATAAAAAGGGATTTCGGATTGAAGTGATTTTGGATAAACCTCTCCCAAAAGAATTGGAAGGACGTGCGGGATTTAATTTCGAATTTCTTCCTACAGACTACTGGGAAAGTATATATTTTGCTGACGGTGCGCCCAAGCTATTCCCCAGATACCCTTCAAGCGACACTGAAATAAGGCCTGAAAGTGAGAAGATTCAACAAATATTTGATCATTCTACTTTTGATGATCGCGGTAGAGAAGAGTATCTGAAACCACTTCCCATTTCTACAGCTCACACTTATGTTTTGGCACCTGATAATCCAGAACGTAAAATGACCATTCAATCAGATTCTGAGATCATGTTTTTTGACGGTCGAATTCTGGCACAAAACGGGTGGTATGTTTTTCGCTCATTACTTCCTTCCCAAAAAACGGGTGTAGTGATGGAATGGTATGTTGAACCTCATACAATCTCTAATTGGAAAAGAGCGCCAAATATAGGTTTTTCACAGGTGGGTTATACGCCGGCGCAACATAAAAGAGCAATCATTGAATTAGACAAAAATGATACTCCACAGACAACCGCTACATTATATCAGATTACTGAAGATGGGAGTACGACTCCTGTGTTTACAGGTGAAACATTAGAATGGGGCAGATACTTACGTTACAATTATCTTTTGTTTGACTTTAGTGAAGTAAAAGAGAAAGGTATTTACTGTATTGAATATAACGGACAAAGAACCAATCCGTTCCCTATAGCCAAAGATGTTTATAATGGAATTTGGCATCCCACAATGGATGTCTGGTTGCCAATTCAAATGGATCATATGACGGTGAATGAGGGGTATCGCGTTTGGCATGGGAACGCTCACCAGGACGATGCTCTTCAAGCACCTCTTAACCACAATCATTTTGATGGGTATAGAATGGGTGATACAACTGATACACACTTCAAACCATTTGAGCGAATTCCAGGATTGAATATTGGCGGATGGTATGATGCTGGAGATTTTGACATTCAGACAGGTTCTCATAATGCTGTTGTAATGGATCTTGTTCAAATATTTGAAACATTTGCACCTCAACGCGACATGACCTTTGTGGATCAGGCTACCAACTATGTTGATATTCACCGTCCTGATGGCAAGAATGATATGTTACAGCAGATTGAACACGGTGTTTTGGCCTTGGTGGCTCAAGTGGAAGTTATTGGTCACCCCATACGAGGTATTGTGGTGGGGAACTTGCACCAATATCATCATCTTGGTGATGCTGCTACCATTACCGATAATTTGCCTTACAATCCCAATTTAAAGCCTTATGAAACAGATGGCTTGAGTAGTGGCACAATGGATGATCGATGGGTGTTTACAAATCGTAGTTCTTATATGGATTATTCAACAGCAGCTTCACTGTCTGCAGCCAGCAGGGTGTTGAAGGAGTTTAATCCCGATCTTTCACAACGAGCGCTCAATTGTGCCTTGAAATTGTGGCAAGACAATATAGATAATGAGGAGCAGGAAAATACCAACAGATTTTTTGATGGAAGGAGCGGTGTTATTTCAACAGCACTTCAGTTGTATATAACAACCAAGGAGGATCGATTTAAAGAGGTCTTCGAAAATGCAGTTTGGGCTCAGCTCAACACAACCATGTTTTCGACCAATCGTCCAGGAAATGCACCTGTTGAGAACGCGTTTTCTTATGCTATTGCAGCTTATCCTCATATGGATGCAGCTTTTCACAATAAACTTCGTCCATTTATTTTGAAGTATAAAGAGGAGTCTGAATTGATAACTTCAGAGAGTCCCTACGAGGTTCCAATGGGCGGTCGAGGTTGGGCAGGCAATACGCCAATTATGAAATGGGCTATCAACAACTATTTCATTCATAAATATTACCCAGGCCTCATGGACGCTGAGCCTGTCTTTAAAGCAATGGATTATATTTTGGGTTGTCATCCATACTCTAATATCTCATTTGTAGCTACTGTGGGCGTAAAATCTAAAAAGGTTACTTATGGAAGCAATCGAGCAGATTTTACATTTATAGCTGGAGGTGTTGTTCCTGGAGTATTGTTCTTACAACCTGATTTTTATGAGAACAAAGACGATTGGCCATTTATATGGGGACAAAATGAGGCGATTATTACCACTGCTACACCTTATGTTTTTTTATCACACGCCGTTGAAGAATTGGTTTTGGAGTTAAATAAGAATGTGGAATAAAATTGTAGTTGTAAGGAACAATTAAATGTTCAGAAGTGAAACGAGCCAAGAGAGAGTTTCTCACAAAGAAGGAAGATTATTGCATGGCAATTGAAAACAAATTATAGACACATGAAACGAGCATGAAAATAGACTCTCACAAAGGTGAATGAATGCTGGTGCGAGTTCCACGTGACAACTAAAAATCAAATTATAGACACATGAATGCAAACATAAAGTACATTTTTATAGCAATGCTCCTGTTTATCGGTATGCGGGCTTATTCACAAGACCCTGATTTTCATATTTACCTTTGCTTCGGACAATCAAATATGGCAGGTGCAGCGAAGGCAGAAGCGCAAGACTCGTTGGTCGATGCACGATTCCAGATGATGAGTG
>CAZJDS010000187.1:0-5179 GCA_964544795.1 uncultured Alkaliflexus sp.
ATACATTGGAGCGGTTTTGCGCATTGCTGTATGTTTTATTAAGTCCATCGTATTTATTAAATGCGGTCTCTTCTGCCGCAAAAAGCTGGATGGTTTTCATTCCATAAATAGACTCCTGCAAATAAGCTGCAGATTTGGCCAAACTGCTTCTGGATTGATCGAATGCTTTACGAATCTTTTTCCGAAGAAAACGTATCACTAAAAAAATAACGGGTACAACTAATAGTAAGACAAGCGTCAAACCCGAGTTCAAATAAAACAGGTAACCTAATAGCGCCAACGTCTTGATGCTGTCTGCTATTAAACCCAACACGCCCGAAGCAAATGATTCAGAGATGCTTTCCATGTCACTTGTCAAACGCGAAAGAGTTACACCAATGGGATTCTTGTCGTAATATCGCATGGGGAACCGCAACGTTTTACCGAACAGCTCACGTCGCATATCCACAATTGCTAAACCTCCAGCTTTTGAAAAAGTGTAACTGTAGAGTCCGTCAAATAGAAAATTCACCAGCAAAACTCCTGAGAGCATAATGGTGTAGAGTTTAAGCCCAGTAACATCTCCAGGTATAATAAAATCATCGATGAGCCTTTGCACCAACCACAAAAAAACAATGCTCGCTGCAGTTGTTATAGGAATAGAAAGCAGACTAATAATGACCCATTTTTTGTGGGGCTTAAAATATTTAAGAAATCTGCGAAACAACCACCAGTCTTTGGTGCTTAAAACTTTCTTTGGATTTATTTTACTCATTTCTCAACTCCTTCCTGTACTTCCCATGTTTCACGATAGAAATCAGAATTATTCAAAAGCTCCTCATGGGTTCCTTTTCCAACCAACTTTCCATCTTCCAAAACAATGTTAAAATCAGTTCTTTCCAAAACACTCATTCTATTAGAAACAATTAACAAACTGGTGGTCACTTTGCTTTCAAAAAGCTGTTTGACAAGGAATCGTTCTGTATCTGTATCCACTGCAGAAAAAACATCGTCTAAAATCAGCAGTTGACCAGGCGCATAAAGAGCACGAGCCAAACTGATGCGTTGCTTTTGACCTCCAGAAAGCATAATCCCTTTCTCTCCTACGATTGTTTTTTCCTTTTTGGGGAAACGTTCCAACTCTTCTGCCAAAGCACTTCTGTAAACAACTTTTTCTACAAGCTTATCCTCGGGTTGCAATCCTGCGCCGAAAGCAATATTGTTTTCTACAGTATCTGAAAATAAAAACAGATCTTGACTTACTGTACGAACGATGGAACGCACATCCTGACCACGAAGTGCAGAAGCATCTTCATCGCCAAAATAGATCTGTCCAGGTTGAACTTTCAAGTACCCATTCAAGCAATTAATAAGCGTAGTTTTACCAGATCCCAAAGGTCCAGTAATCCCAACCACTTGACCTGGCTTGATATCAAAATTGATATTTTGCAACACAGGAGTTTCTCCATTGTGATAGGTAAATGTCAAATTCCTTACCGAAATGCCGTTCTCAAAAAGCTTCTCTTTATTACTTTCATCCAATGCTGGTTTCCCATCATCTTCTCCTTTACGCCCCATGATGGTTTGAATGCTGCTGATACCTACAAAACCTTCTTGAAAAACCGTTAAAAGCCATCCCAATCCCATTATAGGTTGAGTTAAAAGTGCAGCATAAGCTATATATTCTGTAAGCTGTCCAATGGTAAACTCACCATTGATCACAAAAAGTCCTCCTACAAAGAGTGCTACAATTTTAAGAATCTGTTCCATACTGCCCAATAATGGCATAACAAAAGAGCGGATCCATGCTATTTTCAAGGTATAGTTGAACAAGGAGACATTCTCTTTGTGAACTTTATTCTGAGCCCATTGATGAATGTTGTAGCTTTTAATAACGCCATTGCCTGAAAGAAAAGAGACTGTTTTACCCGACAAACGTTGCAATGCATCCATGCGTAAGCTTGTATTCTTCACCATTATCACCATCCCTGTTCGAACTGCAAAAAAAATCACGACCAACGGAACTATGCAATACAGAGTCAACGTAGGTGACATAGCCCACATCTTGTAGGGAGTAACTGAAAGGGAAAACAAGATATTACCAATTTGAAGTAATCCAAATCCAGTAATCATCCGAACACCATTGATATCATTATTTACACGAGAAATGATGGAACCTGCGCTGTTGTTATCGAAATAATCCTTGCCAAAAGTAGAAAGTTTTCTATACATCTCCCCTTTCAACCTTCTTTCAATAAGTCGTCCAGGAACGAGAAATAGAATTCGTGAAAAGGATCGTACCAATATTAATATGAGAGCCAATCCTAAAATCATGCCCACATATTGCAAAAACATATCTTCATTTCCTACTCTTCCTTGCGCAATAATATCTATTGTTTTCTGAATATATTCAGGAATGGTTACAGATACCCATATGGTTAAACCCAAAAATATTATTCCGCCAGCATACCACCATCGAAAGCGCTTTGCATATATTAATAAGAAATTGAGTTTTGACAGCATATTTTGATAAATAGAATAATATCGTGAGTAAGTTATTGATGTTTACAAACTTCATTTAGAGAAAATACAAAAAAGCAATATTTTCTCTTTACAAACATTATTGTTGCGAGGAGAAGATTTGTTTCAAATCTCCATCCCACTCGTTGTGAAACTTTTCCAAATAACGTTCTGCAACAGTTTTCCCAGATGCCACAATCTCTTGAAGTGGTTTGAGATATTTCTGTTCAGACTCTATTTCCAATTTAATAGCTCGTCGTCCTAACCCTTCGTAGGAAGTTTGAACCAACTGACGGGCAACATCCAACAAAAGTACAGATTTATATTCAGCTCTAAGACCATTTTTAGGAACCTGAGCTCTCAAACCACAAATCATATCTACACCCATCTCTAAAGCCATTCCGTGTACTTTATCCAAAGCTTTCTGATCGTACAACAGCCCTACCCAAAAAGCTGCAAGTGCAGTAATTTGATCCAAATCTCCTGCATCTGCGCCGCGCAATTCAAGATATTTCTTCAGTCGTATATCTGGAAAAACAGTAGAGACATGCACCTCCCAATCTTCAATAGATGGCTCAAAAGGCAGTCTTTTTTCCATATATTCTCGAAACGTCATTCCATTGGTTGGATGGTACTCTTCATTTCGAAAAATAAAATACATAGGAATATCCAAAAGATACTCCGTCCATCTATCAAAGCCAAAATCCTTATCAAAAACAAATGGTAAAAATCCGCAACGATCTTTATCGGTATCTTCCCAAACTTGAGATCGGTAGCTTATATATCCGTTGGGCTGATTCTCTGTGAAAGGAGAATTGGCAAACAAAGCCATCACCACAGGCTGAAAAGCTTGTGCCACTTGAGCTTTTTTCACCATACCTTCCTCTGAACTAAAATCAAGATTTACCTGTATGGAAGAGGTACGCGTCATCATATCTAAACCCAATTCTCCCTTTTTAGGCATCCAGGCTTTCATATATTCATAACGTTCCTTAGGCATCCATGGAATATCCTCTCTTTTCCAAAAAGGATCGAAACCAACAGGTAAATTGTAAAACCCCAACTTATCCCCTAATGCGGATAAAACCTCAAAATGTTGTTTCGTCTCTGCATAGGTCTCATGCACGGTGGTGAAGTTAGCACCCGAAAGCTCAAACTGTCCACCAGGCTCCAAAGTGATTGTGGCTCCATTCTTAGAAAGAGCAATTAAATGTCCTCCTTCCAAGACGGGCTTCCATTCCTCTTTTTGCATCTCTTCAAGAACGCTGCGAATACCTGGTTGAGTATCATATCCAAGACGTGTTAAATCACTTCTATTATATAAAAACTGTTCGTGTTCCGTACCAATCCCCCATTTAGTTTCAGGCTTAATTCCTGAACGAAACCAGTCACTCAAATCTTGAATATCCAATCTCTTCAAATCCACTTCTATGTTGCTCATAAAAAATCTATTAAAAAATAACTTCCTCTGTCCAAAAATTATCACATTTGGACTTCTAAAATCTCTGATATCAAAAAAAACTATGAATTCAGAATGCAATCCAACACATACTTTTCCACATGACGATTTTTTCCAATGTAAGGATAGTTGTGCATGGACAACATGGCTGGAGCATTCAATTCTACAACAATGTAATTAGTTTGGGAAGGAGCTTCATCCAGATCAGAAATAATGATATCTACCCCAGCAATTCTTAATCCAGCAGCTGCTGTGGCTTTTACAGCTACTTCTTTGTAAAAGTCAGGCATCGAGTCGGTCACATCAATACTATCTCCTCCAGTACTCAGATTAGAGTTTTTGCGAAGATAGATCTTTTCTCCCTGAGAGACAACTGTCTTTACCGTCATTGATTGTGCTACCAAATGTCTTGTAACTTCATCATCTACCTTGATTTTTAAAAGAGGGAATTTATAATCGTCGCCTCGTCCCACATTTTTTTTATCTATGAGTTCTTGAACAGTAGAAACTCCATCTCCAACAATATTGGCTGGTTCTCGATAGGTGATAGCTCGAACCACTCCTTCAATTACCAAAAAGCGAAACTCTCTACCTGGGAAAAACTCTTCAATAATAGCTTTTTTAGAATATTTAAAAGCTCTTTCGAGTGCCGCTTTGAGTTGATCTTCATTGTTGACGGATGTGCTAACGCCAATGCCATGATCGGTATCAACAGGTTTAACCACCAATGGATAAGTAGGGAGTGACATGGAATTTAACTTCTCTTCTTTGCCCAAAATTACTGCCTTGGCAAAGCTGACTCCTTTCCGCTGTAAAAACTGCTTAGTCATCCACTTGTCGTTGGATATCCAGAAAGAGATGAGACTGTTTCCATCAGAGATGGTTCCTTCATGAATAATATATTCACGGTTGTTCCAGGTTACAGCCAACAGATTGTTTTCAGAATCTATAATCTCAAAAGGTAATTTTCTGGCAATTATCTCGGCAATCATAATTTGTGTAGTTGCCTCAAAGTTTTCATATCCCTTTAAAGGCTTAAAGTTATAAGATGATTCTTGCATATTTCTGACTGGATAAATTGATGTTTCTACGATAAAACGTAAATGTTAAAACGGATAAGAGAGTGGTTTGTTTCCATAATGAAGAAAATTAACCAATAAATAACAAAACTGATGCTATTGGGTTAATTATTAACACTAATTACCAAGATTTTTTACTCTA
>CAZJDS010000188.1:0-5174 GCA_964544795.1 uncultured Alkaliflexus sp.
ATCAAATCGCTTTGATTTACAGTGGACTAAGGGATTAAGTTCGAATCTTCTCATCCCGACGATTGAAAATGAAAGGGTTAGCACAATAAGTGCTAACCCTTTTTTAATGATAGTTGCAGTGTATGCTCCCCATTTTTAAAATACAGCTTTATGAGAAATCATAAAGCTGCATTTCTCAAAAACCTATTCTTTAATGAACTTAGCGGTATTACCCAACGATTCAATAAAATAAATACCGTTTTCTAAACCATTAAGATTGAATGATATAGTCGATTCATAAGCTGTTTTGGATGTAATTAAAACACCAGAAATGTTGTATAAAGAGACTTTGCTTCCAAGAGTAACATTGACACTCACTAACTCATTTGCAGGATTCGGGTATAGCGATAAGGTTTGACTTTTCGAGTTCTTTTTTATAAAACTTCCTACTGGCTTATTTAATACCACATCATCAAAATAAACCTTAGTCACAGCTGTTCCACTAGTAGCTTTACCCACCTCAAAGACCAACTTTCCATTTGGGTAAGCATTACTTTTTGTAAAATTATGTATGAATGTTTGCCATTCGGTGGTTAGATTAAACGATGCAGAAGGCATAAATGGATCAAACCAAGGATCAAAATTCAAACCCTTACCAACATTTACAACCATAGATCTATCTGCATCAGCCTTAGCTTTAAAGGAAAGTTCGTAAGCACCATCTGGCAACTCCATATTGTCCTTAAAAAGTTGAACAGAATAACTTTGCGAACCAGCATTGGTAACAGTTATAGTCGCCAAGTTACCTTGATTATATTGTACGCTACCTTCACCTCCTTCACCAAACCAAATGTCCCATTCAGATTCGGGCGGAAGAGTTGTGTCTGAATCTTCGCCTCCTTTTTTCTGATAAACTTTGATGTAATCAACCATCATTTTTGCAGGTAGTGGTGCGGTAATATTATTAGGGTTTGTGATCCCAGGAAAAGAGCCGCCTACGGCCATATTTAGAATGAAGTAATGAGACCAATCACGAAACTCCTCGGTATCTGCACCCGTAATATCCATTGCAAAATAGGGTTGGGTATCATCATTAAAAAACATCTCAATTCTTGAAGGAGTCCAGTACATCGTAAAGGTATTGTACTGATATAAGCTTGTTCCCAATGGCGCAGTATATTGTGGTCCATAACCAGCGTAATTACCAGCATGTTGCCAATGCAGAGCTCCGTTAAATGTTCTATCTTGGGTACTATTTGCAATACCTTGTCCATGCCCTGCTTCTAAAATATCAATTTCTCCTGATGCGGGCCAGCTTTTTTCGGTTCCCAACATCCAGAATGCTGGCCACAATCCGTTGGCTAAAACGGGAAGTTTAATACGTGCTTCTACCTTCCCGTACCGAAAACTCTGCTTTCCACGACTATGGATGCGACCGGAAGTAAATTGATATCCGTCACGAGTTTCTTTTTTTGCGGTAATAATTAGTGCATTTCCACCTTCCCCATCGTAACCTACCGATACATTATCTGGACTGTAATATTGTAATTCTTGATTGGCACCCCAATTCCAAACTCCTGTTGGCGAATCGTAGGTCCAATTAGCCATATTTAAACTATTCCCATCAAAGTTCTCCTCCCAAACCAATTCGTAGTCTTGAGCACTGATTATTGAAAAGATAAAAAGGAATAAAAACAAAATAGGTTGTAATTTTTCTTTCATGTTTATAAATTTAGTGTGATTAATATCTGGCTTAACTTTGTTGAGCTATCATTTAACAAATGTACCACCAAATGTTAATTTACACTAAAAACCAAACTCACTTAAAACTCATAAAAGAAAAATTACAACCTCACAATATCTACTCTTTAAATACTGAAAACCAGCTCTAACACGGGTAAATTCAGTATCTATCTGACCACTCCTTCATCATCACCCTCATATTCAAACCAATAATAGTTAACAAATGAAGAAGAAACGGTATTGCCATCCATATTGGCAGCAAACATCCCATACAAGCATCCGTTAAAACCTCCAGCGGTCTGGGTACTTAATAGTTTTGCATCCAAATCGGAGCCAATAGCTTGCCACCCTTCATCGCCTTCTGCAAAATAACAGCGGTAGTGATCCTTTTGAGACTCAATTTTTAATTTCAGAAGATCACTGTTTTTGGATAGCATTTTCTGATCCAACAACTCCATTCCACCATCTTTAAGTGACTGAAAAAGCTGCACAACAGGTTGATTCACATCCAAAGACTTACAGAGATAATAAAAATGACCCACATTTTGGAAAATGGTTATTCCTCCCTTTTCATCTGGTGAGGCTGGAGAAAATTGAATCTCGGTAGTTGCGGAACTGCGCAGATGTTGCTGGCGCCTGCCAATGAAAGAGGGATTCTCCTTAAACAGATAAGAGTAAGGACGAACTTGCATAGAGAGAACTCCATCGTCCTGAGTACGAAGCATATACCAATCTTCATAAGGTGTGCGAATTGTCATCCAATAAAGATCCAGTTCATCCTCATCAAACTCATCACGTTTCACAAAACTACCACTTAAACTCTCATACCCCTTAGGAGTTTCCAAGGCAGCATCAAACTGATAGCTGTATTGCACCTCTTCATCGTCTGGATTAATTATAGGCCATCCATCCTCCCATCTAACTGGTGCCATATAAGTTTCACGCCCCAAGTTGTAATGATTGCCTTCATAGGGTCTGCAAGCTAAGAAAACAGCCCACCAATTGCCTTTTAAATCTTGAATTAAATCAGCATGTCCTGTTGAAGTTATTGGATTTACTCTTGTAGGATCCAAGTGCATTTGAGTTAAAATAGGGTTTTTATCCCAAGGAATATAAGGTCCATCAACATCGTCGCTTCTAAAAATAACTTGCCGATGATTCACACTGGTACCTCCTTCTGCTGCACATATATAGTAGTAATCTTCTACTTTATAAATATGTGGTCCTTCAATCCAAGCAGGCGATTGAGTAATATCGACGCCTCCGTTTATCAGAATTTTTTCTTCTCCCTTTACAGCCATTTTTTCAATATCCATTTCAAACATTCGTATGGTTCTATGTCCATCATAAAGCGGGATGTTCTCTGGTGGATTACTGTTAAACACCAGATAAGTACGACCGTCGTCATTAAAAAATAGCGCTGGATCAATGCCATCTACCTGAGGCAACCAATAGGGATCGGACCATGGGCCAGCAGGATCATCAGCTGTAACTATATAATTGCCTTTTCCACGAACTAACGTACAAGCCACATAGAATTTACCGTTATTGTATTCAATAGTCGGAGCGTAAATACCATCTGTGGAGATTCCCAGCCCATCCAGCTGCAACTGGTCGGGACGAGACATTACATTTCCAATTTGCTTCCAATGCACCAAATCGGGACTGTGAAAAATGGGTATTCCAGGGAAATAACTAAAGGTGGAATTTACCATGTAATACCCATCAGGTCCCTTGCAAACACTTGGATCGGGATAAAACCCCGGAAGTATAGGATTCTGAAAAATTACAGTTTCAAACCTTTGCTGTGGCTTTGTATCACAAGACAACAAGAAAGTTGCTATAATCAAAGCAGATAATAATGATTGAATAAGATTTTTTCTCATGGATATCTCTTAATTGTGATGTGTCATGTCAAACTTCAGTTTTTTCATCTCTCCTAAATCGTGAATCGGACGCTCCAATTCACCAGGAATTGGCTGTTGTGAAAACTCTTGGAAGTACAGGATACAAGCATCACGCCACCACATGGCTTCGCGAGTTTGCGTTTTTAATTTATTCTGAATCTTTGCAAATCGTTCCTGATCTATAGAACCCTCCAGACGATCCCACTGCTTTTGAAAATATCGGGTCTCTTCAACACCTTCATAATATTTATACACCATTGCATCCCAAAGTGTCAATCCACTTACAAGACGATAATCCCATGGAAGATGATGAAACCACAACAAGAGATTCTCTGGACAAGTTGCAACATTATCATACAGTTCCTTTAAGGGCGAATAGTATTGATCTACAGAATTACTTCCTGTTGAAGAACGGTTGAACCCAATACCATCGGCTGATGCACGATGATAATAACTTGGTAACCAATCTGGACGTGCTCCTTCAATTTCTGTCCATGGCTCTGGACCGTAGTGATGACTCCAACCCATCAGGTGGTGCAATCCTAAAGGTGTCATATAATTGACAACTGCCTCGCGTGAGCGCATCATAATGTTCACTGTTGGCTCCACAAATTCAGGCTTATCAGTAAAAGTCATCTTTATCCATTCGCGAGCTATCTCCTCCGAAGAGAGGTCATAATCCCAAGCCAATCGACCATAAGCATACCAGTTTGCTTGTGCAAAATCATGACCCGTCCAGTTGGTGTCTCTTCCAATATTGGCAACGCCTGAAATCGCAGTGAGCTCGTGATTAAAGAGCGTTCCATCGGTGGTTTTCGCTACAGTAGAACCCACGCCTTTGGCATACGTATCGGCATCTAACACTTCCTTCCACATAGTGGAGAGATAAGCCAAATGATCTGAAAAGCCCAGATATTCCTGCGTAATTTGAAATTCAATCATCACAGGCGTTTTCTGCATAGCTCCGAAAAGAGGGCTAAAAGGTTCGCGTGGCTGAAAATCTACAGGCCCGTTTTTCACCTGAACAATAACATTGTCATCAAACTTCCCATCCAAAGGCATAAACTCTGCATAGGCCTGACCAGCTCGATCTGGATGTTCTGGTTCATACACAAAAGCGCGCCACATCACTATCCCATTGTATGGTTTTAGAGCTTTTGCCAACATATTGGCGCCATCTACATGTGTGCGACCAAAATCCATGGGCCCTGGCTGTCCTTCAGAGTTGGCTTTCACCAAGAAACCCCCAAAATCTGGAATGCGCTTATAAATTTCCTTCACTCTATTTTCCCACCATTGAATCACATCAGTATTTAATGGATCTGACGTTTCCAAACCATCCAACACAGCAGGTGAAGCGAAATTTACCGACATATATATTTTAATATTGTAAGGTCGTAAAATATCAGCATATTCAGCAAAACGTTGAATATATTCTGCTGTAAGAACATTTGGATTGGCATTTACATTATTAATAACTGTACCATTGATGCCCACAGAAGCATTTGCACGAGCATACTTCACATAGTCAGAACGCAACTGATC
>CAZJDS010000189.1:0-5163 GCA_964544795.1 uncultured Alkaliflexus sp.
ATATTGAAAACGATGATTTCTTAATAGAAATTATAACGTTTGTCTTCAATTTCTGATCTTTTTGTTAAAACTTCCATAAGTTGATAATCAATTTTCATAGTAGCACCTTGCGCCAATTCTGCCTCTACATTTTCAGGCTCAATGTCTATTTCATCTATGTTATTTACTTTAACAATATAGACTCCATTCATCCCACGGATGGGTTTTGAAATTTCATTGATGGGTGAGTAGAGTGCTAATGCAACAAGCGAAGGTTCTACACCTGCCCCTGGCACTTGGAATGAGCTAAAAGTAATATCATTTGCCGATTGTACATTTCCATTCATAGAGGAGGCGATAGTTTCAAGTGATTCACCTTCTCCTATTGCCTGATTGTATTTTGCTATGATATAGTCTGCTTTTTTATCATTTAGCAAATTCCTTTCAATAATTGACTTCACATCAGCCAATGGGGTAGTACCTTTTTCAGTAGCTGAAATCAAATGAGCGATTACGAATTGATCGGAAAATTCAAATACAGGTGAGAGTGCACCTACCGATGCTTCGTAGGACCATTTCACCAGCTCACGTGAACCATCTAAATTGTTGATGGTTCGATCATTGCGGTGGACGTTACGTGCAAAACGTTTGGTTTTATTCTCTTCTGTAATGGCTTCGTTAAACTTCTCAACACTATTGTTTAGTGAAGCAAAGCGTGTAGCTTCTGAATATACTCTTTGATAGGTTTTTGAGCTATATGTTATGTTTCTTGCTAAAGTAGCAATTTGATATTTTGGTGAAAGTTTGCTCTGATCTTGTATTTGAATAATATGAACACCAAAGTCTGATTCCACTTTTACCAAATCGCCTTTTCTACCCTTAAAAGCTGCATCATTAAATGGTTTTACCATAGTTCCTTCCGTAAACCAATCTAAATCTCCTCCATTGATTGCAGAACCTTGATCTTGCGAATATTTTCGAGCTAAAGAAACAAAATCTGCTCCTTTATTAATTAAGTTCATCAAGCTATCTGCTTTTTTGTTTGCCTCTTCTAAGGATGTTCCTTGCAGTAGGATATGGCGTGCACGAACGGAGTCTGGCAATTGTTGTATTGCTACCAAACGGGTCGCTTTATAGGCATTGTCTTCTAAGTATGGGCCATACACTTCACCTAAAGTTGCTGTAGTAACAAATGACTCAATTTCACTACTAAATTCTGCCGCTCTGTGATTTCGGTTACTAAATGGTTCATCAGAATTTAAGTTGACAAACTGAACTGCATCGATTTCTGGTTTAGAGAAATCTTTCATCATATTGGTCACCCATTTTAGCGTGTTTTCACGATCTTCTTCAGTGGGTTCCACTGCAAAAGAAATATACTCTAAACTTCTGGATGCTTCTTGCTGAAATTGGTCTCTATTTTTTTTGTAATAGGCAGTGATCTCTTTGTCCGAAACCGATACGAGGCTGTCTGAGACAGAGGTGAACCGTGTGGTTACAAAATCAAAATCAACCTGTTTGCTCCTAGCTTCTATTTCTGATTCTTTCCAATCGGTGGGAACATACATTCCCTTTTTGAGCAGATCTCTATATTTGTTGAAAAGTTGATCGTTGATCAATTGTTCTTCCATCACCATCCAATAGAAATGAGCTGTTGGATCTTGGTTTTTAGCCATTAAAAAGTTGATAACTTGTTGTTTGTCAAACTGGCCTGTCTGTTGATTTGCAAATAGTGGATGCTGAAGAATGGCTGGATGTATGTGGTTGCCAGAAACCATATCTTTTAGTTCATCGGAGGAAACGCTTAATCCCAATTCCTGATATTTCTCAGAAAGGATGGTCTGACTAATTAGTTGGTCCCAAACTTGGTCACGCAATCTGTTCACTTGTTCTTCAGATAATGAGTTGTTTCCTTGGTTGAGTTTGTTGAACTCTTCCATTTCAGAAACTTTATTCTGAAAATCTTGAATATTTATTGAGTTTCCATTAATGTTTGCTACCTCCATGCGAGATCCCGTAAACATAGATCCTCCCGAACTCATTAAGTCCGTCATGATGAAAGCAAAAAGGGCAAAGCCAACAAATATGGCTACAAGAACTCCTCCTTTACTGCGTATTTTTTCTAAAGTTGCCATTCGAAATACAAATTAAATTTATGCTTTTAAAAACGGTTACGAAGATACAAAAAATTGTATTATTCTATGTTTTACTATCGATTGATTCATTTTAAAGAGTGTGATCTCTCAAATGTTTAAGTTTATTCCTCTACAATACTAATTTGAACCAATTCGATTTTTGAATCGGAAGCATCTAATATTTTAAAGCGAAATCCTTCTATCTCCAAGACTTCTCCGATGGGAGGAATTGCTTGATTTAGAAAGAGCATGAGACCTGCTAAAGTTTCATAATCGTCTGAGAAGGGGAGCTTTAAGTCGTATTTGTCGTTCAGGTAGTCTATCTCAAACCTTCCTGAAAATTGATAAGTTGAGTCATCAATCTTTTTCTCAGTAAGATCGGATACATCGTGCTCATCATCAATTTCACCAAAAATCTCTTCCAGCACATCTTCCAAAGTAGCGATACCCGAGGTGCCTCCAAATTCATCAACCACCAAAACGATGCTTTTATGTTCTTTTGTAAAAATCTCTAAAAGTTTATTGGCCGACATAGACTCTGGAACTATGGAAATGGGGCTAAGAACGTTACGTAATCTTTTTGGATTTCTAAACATAGCCGAAACATGCACATAACCAATTATATCATCAATATTATCCTTATAAACCAGGATTTTTGAAAAACCTGTATCAATAAATCGTTGTCTTAAAGTTTCAAGATCATCTTCCACATCTACTGCTTCAAGTTCTGGTCTGGGTACTACACATTCACGAACTTTAATGTTAGAGAAGTCAAGTGCATTTTTAAAAAACTTCACTTCGTCGGGCACTGTTATATTGTCTGGTGTTTTCTCATGTTGATGATCGATAAGGTGATTTAAATCTATGCGTCCAATTAAGATATCCTCATTTTTCTTCATTCCATCACCTTTAGAAACGCGACGAATTAAAAAGTTAGAGAACCAAATGGTTATTTTTCCAATGGGGTAGAAAAGGATATAGAAAATAAGAAGTGGTATGGATACAAAGTTTAGACTTGCGCTGGGGTTCAATCGAAAAATAATCTTTGGAATGAACTCAGCAGTTAAAAGTATGATAAGTGTGCTAATGATGGTTTGGGTAAGTAAAATCAGGGTAGATGAGTTGGTTAGAAGTCGAATCTCTGGTTCCAAAACACTTCCCATATAAAGACTGTAGATAACTAAAACCGCATTATTACCAATTAAAATAGTGGAAATAAAAAGGCCGCCATTATTATGAAAAATATCTGTTATTCTACTTAAATGAGGATGGCGATTACGATCCAACTCAATCATCAATTTATTGATAGAGAGAAATGCCATTTCACTTCCTGAAAAGAAAGCAGAAAAGAGGAGTGTTATAAGAATAATGGTAAACTGATCCATCAATGATGTAAATTTCTATCTCTAAATTTAAAGATACTACTTTTTTGAAATTATCTGCTTGAAAATCTTGGAGATATCCATCTTCTAAATTTTATAGCACCAATTTTTAACATGCGTTAGCATGGTTTTAACTGGGAAAGAATATAGGTTATATATCTCTTTCAATTCCCTTGTTTACGAGTATTAGCGGCTGTGTTAATTACTCAAACTCTCTTGATCAATATTAAGTATTCCACTGATATTTTTGATTTTATAATTCTCCATTCTTTCATCCGATTCAAAGCCATAACCAGTTATTATCTCTGTATCTGTGGTTATTTTTATGAACTTGTCTGAATAGACGGTATGTTTATTCATGTCCCAAAATAGTAGCTCGGTATTGATTACTTCACCAGTCGTGTTAACAGCTTCTACGTCATTGCTTAGTTCCCAAAGCTTATCTGATTCATGATAAATGGCTCTTTTGCTTTTTATCTGGGCATCTATCTTCTGTTCATTATCGAATATGATCAAATGCAAGCCTTTATTAAATTCTGTTGCAGATTTATCTCGTTTGTCAAACTGCTTCATTTCGGGCGTAATAAAACGATACTTTATTTTACCAGAATCCGTAATGGTGGTTGTTAAAGACTCTATAGTCATGCTGGGTAGCTCTTCCAGATTAGCAAACTCCCGGATCTCCTCAGGTTTGTTGGGCTGACAAGAATATAATGCAAACAAGGCAATCAGTAGTAGAATACTGATCGCCTTGATTGGAAATTTTGAAAGTTGTTTCATTAATTGAATCAATTGATATTTCAATTTCTTCTATTTTGCTCTTACAGTGGTGCGTTCATTTATCCAGCCTCCTACAGTATAAGTGCTGCCAGTTTCTATGCCTTCGAAGAATACTTCATCTGTGGCAGGGAAATGGGCTGAGTAGATTTTGATTAACTCATTGGCCTCATCGGTTACGGATGGATCTACAGACTTGGCTTTCATAAACTTATCTACAGCTGCCCAATAGGCACTTTTCTTTTCAATCTCTTTGCTCCCAATTGTGTTGGCAGAAGCTGCATAAGCCTTTCCTATAAGGATGTATGGTGCTCCCCAATCTGGACGAGCCTCTATGGCACGCAAAGCATTGGTTCGTGCAGCAGAATAGTTTTCTTCTGATAGATAGATTAATCCCAGCTGCCTTAGGAACTCGCCTTTTTGCTGATTGTCCTCGCTTAGATCAACAGCCTCTTTAAAAAATTCTATAGATCGTTTTATATCGTTAGATTTGAGATACATTTTTGCCAATCCATATGCAGAAGCAGATGAAGGTTCAATATTGTGCTGAAATTCAGAAGTTTTATAAAGCAATTCTGAGTCCTCGCACAACCCTTTCATTAAAAGACGACTAACCATTTTCAACCATCCAAGATCAAATTTTTTCTCTTCCAATTGTGGCGTGAAAATGCGATCCAGAGTTTCGCAGTCAGCTGCGCCACTGTTGGCAAATAAAGATTCAACTGCACTTTTAACCTGCTCTAATTGTGGGTGAAACCTTGATCGAGCAGGATCCTTTAGCTGTGCATCCAGTCCATCAGAGACTATCATATAGTTGCGAACCAATGTCTCAGCATCTATTTTTCCCATTTTGAACATGTTTACTGATGCATTCATAAAGGTGGCTAAAA
>CAZJDS010000190.1:0-5141 GCA_964544795.1 uncultured Alkaliflexus sp.
TACCTTAATTAGCATGGTTACCAATCTTTGAACGGATGGCTGCTACAAACTCCATGCAAGCAGCGCCTGGGTTCTTATTCTTCATAAAGTATTCGCCCATCAAAAAACCTTTAAAACCTGCACCTTTCAAAGTAAGATAATCTTCTGGTGAAGAGATTCCACTTTCTGCAATGGGCACCATCGCAGATGGCAATTGAGATGCCAGGCGCATGGACTGCTCCAAATCCACTTCAAAAGTTTTCAAATTACGGTTGTTTATTCCTACCAGCTGAATGTATTCGTTAAGCTGCTCCATCTCTTCTTCAGCGTGGATTTCAAACAGCACTTCCATTCCCAACTCATTGGCTAATTTGGCAAAACTTAAAGTCTCTGCCTTAGTAAGAATGGCACCAATGAGTAAGATTGCACTTGCCCCCATAGCTTTTGCCTCATAGATTTGGTACGGATCAATGATGAACTCTTTTCGAATAATAGGCAAACTGCTTATCTCACGCCCCAAACTCAAATCAGAAGCATTCCCTCCAAAAAACAGCTCGTCTGTAAGGATTGAAATACCTGCCACCCCTGCTTTTTCATATTGTGGGACAATCTCTTGTACACTTGCATCCGCATGGATATCGCCCTTAGAAGGTGATTTACGTTTAAACTCTGCAATAATTCCAGTGGAGTTATCGGCTAAAATATGAGATACAAAAGAGGGCACTTCACTTTTAAAATAGGAAGAGTCCTTCAACTGAGAAACAGTTTTCTTCTGTTTGGCCAAAGCCACCTCATCTCTTTTGTTTAAAACTATTTTATCAAGAATATTCATAATCAAACTACACTTTTAAAGTATTAAGAGACCTGCTCCATATTCATTAACCCTGCATCTCCAATAAAGTTTTGCACACCTTCAGTGCTTTGCCAGAAAGTAAAGAGTCTTTAGCTTCCGCAACACTATCTGAAATTGATTTTCCAGATATACACTGAATTCCCAAAGCGGCATTGGCAAAAACAACACTGTTTTGAGCTTCTGTTCCTTCTCCTTCTAACACTTTCAGGAAAATCCTAACCGCATCTTCAACAGTTTCGCCACCCAAAATCTGATCGGCAGAAAGCTGGTTCAACCCCAAATCATTTGGTGTCAGCAACGCTTCGCCATCGTGGCTTATCTTTTTGAAAGCACCTGTGAGTGATATCTCATCATACCCATCAATGCTATGAAGAATTGTAAAATTCTTATCTGAAGACTGTAAAATGTAATTGTACAACCTTGCCAATTCTAAGTTATAAACCCCCACCAACTGATTGTTGATGTTTGCAGGATTGATGAGTGGTCCCAGCATGTTGAAGAAAGTCCGAACGCCCAACTCTTTACGAATGGGAGCCACAGCTTTCATAGCAGGATTGAACAGAGGAGCATGCAAAAAGCAGATGCCGCTTTTATCCAGTTGTCGATACAACAAGTCGTTGTCTGTGGTAAATCTAAAACCCATCGCCTCCATCACATTGGAAGAACCACAACCAGAACTCACGCCGTAATTCCCGTGCTTGGCAACTTTGTAACCAGCACCTGCCACCACAAAAGAACTAAGCGTAGAAATGTTAAAGGTGTTTTTTCCATCTCCACCTGTTCCACACATATCAATGGTATTGAAGTCATCCAAATTGACAGGGTTTCGAAGTTCCAGCAAAGCATCTCTAAAACCCGACAGTTCATGCACCGTTACGGGGCGCATCATAAAAACCGATAAAAAAGCTACTATCTCAGATCTGTTGTAAGCCTCTTTGGTGATGTTGATCAATATCTCACGCGCCTCTTCATGAGTCAGAGTTTGATAATCAAAAAGTTTATTAAGCGTACTTTTCAGCATATCTATATTTTATAAGAGAAACACTCCGTTTTTAATCTGTTAATTCTCCAGCCAGTTTTTTATCATCTGCTTTCCATGTTCTGTAAGAACAGACTCAGGATGAAATTGAACGCCACGAACGTCAAATTGTTTATGCCTTAAGCCCATAATCTGCCCTTCTTCATCTTTGGCTGTAACGATCAACTCATCAGGGAAATCTTCGGATTTTACAATCCAGGAATGATATCTGCCTCCTAAAAATATTTTAGGCACATGGTTAAAAAGGATCTCTTCATCATTGCATACTTCAATGGACGTTGCCACACCATGATACACCTTGGGCAAATTATAAATAGATCCACCAAAAACTTCTGCAATTGCTTGACTTCCTAAGCAGATTCCTAAAATGCTATGGGTAGGTGCCAACGCTTTAATCAGCGGTTTTAAAATACCTGCTTCATCGGGAATACCTGGTCCAGGCGATAAAAGAATTTTATCATAAGCCGAAGCCTCTTCCACCGTTATTTGGTCGTTACGAAAAACATCTACTTGGGCGCTGGACAACTCTTCAAGGTAATGCACCAAATTATAGGTGAAAGAGTCGTAATTATCAAGTACTAATATTTTCATCGATTCTATTGTTAAATTATTGAGATAGAGTTAAAATTCTTTGGCCATTTCAATAGCCTTCTTCAAGGCACCGAGTTTATTGCTTACTTCATCCAACTCTTTGAGGTCATCGGATTCTGAAACTACACCCGCACCCGCTTGGTAAAACAGGGTGTTGTTTTTACTCAAAAACGAACGAATGGTAATAGCTTGATTGAAGCTGCCATCTAAACCCATCATACCGATACACCCACCATAGAACCCACGCTGGTGCGGTTCATATTTGTTAATGAGCTCCATAGCTTTGAATTTGGGTGCTCCGGATAGAGTTCCGGCTGGAAAAGTGTCTCCCATAACCCGAGGTGTGTTAGAACCAGATTTTAACTTTCCATTTACCTCCGACACAATATGCAGAACATGGCTGTAGTATTGTATCTCCTTAAAAGTTTTAACTTTTACATCGGTGCAATTGCGAGCCAAATCATTTCGCGCCAAATCTACCAACATCACATGTTCAGCATTCTCTTTCACATCTTCTGCCAACGCTTTTGCCAACAACCTGTCCTTTTCATCATCACCAGTGCGCTTAAAAGTTCCTGCAATGGGATTAATGGTAGCAATGTCATTCTCCACCACCAACTGGCTTTCAGGCGACGATCCGAAGAGACGATAGCTGCCGTAATCAAAAAAGAAGAGATACGGTGAAGGATTGATGTGCCTCAAAGCTCTATATACATTAAACTCATCGCCCTTAAACGATTGCGAAAACTGACGGGATAAAACAATTTGAAATACATCTCCTCTATAACAATGCTCTTTTCCTTTCAACACCATCTGGCGATAGGCATCAGAGTTAATAGGGGAATCCTCTTCTCCGTTGGAAGAAAAGTCAAAGGAGGGAACTGTTCGATTACGTAAAACACTTAGCAGTTTATCCATATTGCTCTCTGCACCATCGTAAAGATGCTCAACAAAAAAGAGCTGATTGGTAAAGTGATTGAAAGCAATTACAGAGCGGTAAAGGTGATAGCGCATATCGGGGATTGCGTGTGGTGCATCGGGATCAATATCGAGCTTCACAGATTCAAAATATCGAACTGCATCGTAAGAAGTGTAACCGTACAAACCTGTGGCAGAGACTGGGCAGTTGGCTTTCTCTACATCCAACCTATCCATAAAATCTTGAAGAACCTCCGTCAACTGTTTCTCTTTGGATAAAGCTATATTCTCCTGAGACTCATCTGGAAAACGACATTTAACTACATCATTTTCCACAATAAAATCTGCAATGGGGTCAAAACTTATAAACGACATGGAATTGGTGTTTCCATGATAATCAGAACTCTCCAACAGGATTGTGTTGGGATAGAGATCTCTTAATGTTAAATAGATACTCACAGGAGTAACCACATCTCCAATATGCGGGGGAATCCGAGTACATTTAACTTTTATAGAAAATTTCTTCATAAGTAAATATTTTAATCTTTAAATTGTAAGGTTAGCGAGCGGCTTAAAATCAAAAAAGGCTTGTCGGGGTTTTCCGACAAGCCTTTGTATCTATATCTATTTTCGCAATAGTCAAAGAGGCATTGTTTCAACTCCGTGTTTGAAGGATTGAAAAAAGCCACCACCAATTGTTATTGCGAATGATTGAAATCATAATTTTGTTAGTAATTGAACTACAATTTTAAGTAGTGATTTTGATAAAACCAAATATTTTTAATAAAAACATTCTTGCAATAAAACCCTTAATCTTCATAAGCACTATAAAACAATGCTTTAAGCAGGTAAAACAATATACTCTCTACCTCCACTTCACCCTTACAATTTCCTTTGGCTTATCTATGTAGGATGGCAACGTTTCTCTTATGGATGATTTTAACCGATCAATCAATAAAGTGCGATTGAAAGTAGTGTGTGTAACGAGTCCCACTTCACGAGCAGGCTCGGGCTTAACAAAACGACGGATATGATCTTCATCGTCACCTCCAACGGCCAATTCGGGAACCAAAGTGTACCCTACTCCTTTTTTAACCAGGTTTTTAAGCGTCTCTATGGAACCGCTTTCATAAAAGAAGTTGAAGTCATTGGATTTGTTTTTAGGATTGCAAATATGCAAAGCCTGACTTCTGAAACAGTGACCTTCAGCCAATAACAGCAAACGAGATGCATCTAATTCATTAGAATTAATCTCTTTCTTATTAAGCAGAGGATGATCCTTTGGCGCATAAAATAGAAAGGATTCATGAAACAGCAAAGTCTCCTTTAGATCACGTTCTTCAACGGGGGTAGCCATAATGGCAACATCCAGTCGATCTTCACGGAGGGCCTTAATAATCATTTCAGACTCCATCTCTTCGATATGCAAAATAGTCTCTGGGTTATCTACCACAAAACGAGCTAAAAAGAGGGGCAATAAATGTGGAGCCAGCGTTGGAATAATCCCCAATCTGAATGTTCCTTTAATACTGTTTTTATCGTCATTCACCCCCTCTTTTAAATCAGAAATGTCACGAAGAATACTTCTGGCTTTGGCAATAAACAACTCACCCTCAGGAGTGGGCTTCAGTGGTTTTTTTGTACGATCGAACAACAACACACCCAACTCGTCTTCCAGTTTTTTTAGTTGCATGGTCAGCGTTGGTTGGGTAACATGACAATGTTCTGCGGCAGTTACAAAGTGACGATGGTCGTCCAATG
>CAZJDS010000191.1:0-690 GCA_964544795.1 uncultured Alkaliflexus sp.
ATATTACTCCTGTTGATAAAAAAGAAGAAGTCTGTTTAGAGAGACTTCTTTTAACTGTTTTTACAAACAATCATTTCGGACATTTGCATCTCAAATGATTCTCCACTATCTTTGTAGTGATTATTGGGATGAACTACCCAATGGTAACTTTGTGTAATTTAACCGTTTCAAACAAAAGTAGAACCTAAAAATAAAACACGACGATATGAACGAATTTATTATTTTATTAGCATTATCTATTCTCTTTGTTTTATTAGCATTTGCAGGATTGGCCATCAAATCTTTCTTCAACAAAACACCCTCGTTGAGAGGATGTGGCGGAAGTGGAAATAAGGGAAGCTGTGGTTGCTCATCTGCACAAACCGAATGCAGTACTGAAGTGAACTGAGTCAATAGATCGACTGAATAAAATAACCAATTAAGAAAGTTGTTCTCAAGACAGAGAGCAACTTTCGTGTTTTATCTATCAGCCTAAAGAGAAACAATGGTATCGTTAGTTTATTAAGACATATTTGTAGTTGTAAACCGTACGAAGTCGCAGAGCTGTTACAGACAGGACGCTCCTAACGGAGCTTGATTCGCAATTATGCCTAATCTACTACAGACAGGACACTCCTAACGGAGTTAAAATACTGTCTTGATTGTAGCGATGCTGTTAAAATGCAATTTCTACTGCCAAGTTCATTTCAG
>CAZJDS010000191.1:700-5069 GCA_964544795.1 uncultured Alkaliflexus sp.
TCTACTACAAACAGAACACTCCTAACGGAGTTAAAATGCGCGATTTGATTGTAGATATGCTGTTAAAATCTAATTTCTACTGCGAAGTTCATTTCAGACCAATTAATCAAAAAACGTATGTATAATAGGTAATTACACAATCTTGCACTCCGTAGGAGTAGCACTGTTTGTAGTAAACATACAACCCCCCGAAACATAGCACCGTAGGTGCGACCTGTAAAACTCAAAAAAATATCTCAAACTTCTTTTAAAAAATCAAATTAACATCCCCACACTGAAGATCACTTTTTATATTCATAAAAAGGGGTTATTTTAGATTTTTGATAAGTGATTGATACTTCTTTTACACATGCCAATTTCAACAATGGGAAGTGAAAACACTTCATCAACACAAAATAAATAGAAATTTAAACCAGATAAAAAAACAGAAATGGAAAAGTCAAAACGTTATAAACAAGGAATGGAAATAATTGGAAGATATGAGGATAAATCAGAAAATCCATCCTACTCCATTACCTTTGACAGTCTGATGGATCTTGATTCGGAGTTGGAGAATTATATTGTAGAGTTTGCTTTTGGAGATATCTATTCGAGAGAAGGACTCTCCGATAAAGAAAAAACGCTACTCACCATTTCGTCTCTTGTAACACAGGGATTGGAACCTCAACTGACTCTCCACGTCAACACAGGTCTCACAGTGGGAATTACGCCAAAGGAGATCGTGGGTGCCATCATCCACTTACTTCCATACACAGGTTTCCCGCGTGTGCTAAATGCTCTTAAAGTAGCGAAAGAAGTATTTGTAAAAAGAGGTATGAGTGTATAAAAAACTTTCAATAATTAGGCACGGCATTCATGCCGTGCAAAATTGCGTAGCGTACATCGGTTTTAACCGAAACATACATTCCCTAAACTTTCATTTGTAGAATTATTTTAAGCCTTAAGCGGGTATATGATCTTATTAAAGAAACTATAAGTCACTTTGATAATGATGTAGATAAATGTAATAATCTACGAATCTCTTAACTCTAAGAGTAAATGAGAGGAGCAAATTTATAAAAAAGAAAAACAAAGTACTCTACGACCGTTACTCTTATTTATTTTACCTTAAGAATTTCAATCCACCAATTTATACAGCCGCACAGGACGATATTTATTCTCTAATGAGATCTCCTCTTGAAGTTGTCCATTGCGATTGATTGAGTATATTCCATTAAATTTAGGGGGACTGCTGTTCGGGACACAAATGTATAATTTGTCATCGATGATAGAGAATACATTCATTCGTGAAGATGGATTAGAAATGGGGATTTCAAGCTTCCGAACGCTCATATCTGTTGGATCAACTTCGTAATACTCCATCTCTATTTTACTACTGTAGCCAGTTTCATCGTCGGCAAAACCATATTCATCTTTGGATATGTGCAGATATATTTTGTTGTTGTAACTGATGATTGACTGTGCAATGCGCCCTTCACCAAATTGTGTTTCAACATTAAATTCCCAATCATTGTCAAAATCAGTCTCTCCAGCTTTAATTCTAAAGACTTTGGAGGGCGTGCGCGTTCCGTATTGATTCCATCCCCAGGAACAAAAATAGAGATTACCCTCTTCATCTTTTGTGGTGGGATTGTTTTCGGACACAAAAAAACCGACCGTCCTCGTATCAGGATAGCTTATAAACTTCTCCACCTCATTGGAGTTGATGTCCACTACGGCCAAATGAAATTCGGTTTCGCTGTCAGGAATGATGTTGAAGCTTACTGTTTCAAGAAAAACCACACTTACATATAACTTCCCCTCTTTTTCGTCCAACGAAAGCGAGCCAGTGCGAACCAGATTGTTGCCACTCTCGTCCAGCCATTTTGCATTGGGTTTATAGTTGGAGATGCTTTCTTTAAGATCAATTTTCTTTCCAAGAGTCATTAAATAAGGATCAAAACTAAAGATAGCGTATGGATCAACCCCTTCATTATACATAAAACCTAAGTTCTTATTTACAATAGAGAGCTTTCGGGATGGAAAAAGATTATTCGTCCGTAAGTTAAGACTCTGATCGATAAAAACTCTGTCTCCTTGGTTCAACGTCATCCGATAAATTCCAGGCGTAGAAGATTTTCCTTTTTTATCTTTTGTCATAGCAAAGAAAAAATGCCCAATGGAATGATGCCCAGCAGAAGTTGAAGGATCTGAATTGGTGAAAAGAGAGCTTTCCGAAAGAAGATCATAAGGTTTATTGTTGCCAATCACCTCACTCATCTCAAAACTGAAAAAACGAGTGATGTCGGAGTTAGAAGCATCTTCAGTTGCTAAAATATAGTTGTTGTAAGAGAAATCTTCTCGCACCAGATTATCGTTCTCTAATCCCTCAATCTCACATGAAGAGAGAATAAAGAGGAGTTGAAAAGATAAAATCATATATTTCAAATGGTTCATTCTCTTTCTGTTATTTAATAGTGTAAGCAATTTTCACCCAAATGCTTCTACCTGGATTTTGTATTTTAAAATTGTTGTAAATATCGCTGTTAAAGAGATTTCTCACTTCAACGCCCACGCTCATTCTATTCTCTTTAAATGCTTTTGTATCAAAAGAAATCCCAGCCGTATGCAAATGCTGTTGAGGAATA
Source organism: uncultured Alkaliflexus sp. (assembly GCA_964544795.1). Taxonomy (GTDB): domain Bacteria; phylum Bacteroidota; class Bacteroidia; order Bacteroidales; family Marinilabiliaceae; genus CAZHHH01. The sequence goes on from CAZJDS010000191.1 coordinate 3,328, forward strand.
ATACGATCTGTCACTATTTTCGATTTGCCATAAAGCCCTAGAAACCCATCGGGTTCATACTGTTTCTCGATATAATCCAAATAGTAATAATGGACATAAGAGTAATTCCAATAGGTTCGTAACTGACTCCCTTTAGCAATTACATCCTTAAATATATAATCGGCACCCAAATTCCCATAATAGAAAGGGGTATTACTGATTCGTGCATTTTGATAATGTTGGTCAATTGCATCCTCTCCCATCGAACCGTTGAAACGGAACTCATTGTAAGTAAGGTTTCCTGTCAATTTCAAGTTGGCTACGGGTCGCACCATTCCTTCCAGGTCCACTCCATATCCTTTTACCTTTTCGAGGTTGAGATAAACTCCTTCAAATTGATTGATCTCCTTCAGTTTGATCAAATCTGTTGTGTTTCGATAGTAACCATTTATCTCAAAACTATATTTCGACGTCTCATATAAATTGATCCCCAAATTAAAGTTCTGGCTCTGTTCGGGTGAAAGATCAAGATTTGCTAAAATAAAGGTGTTGTCTCCAAAAATCTCAGTCTGATCTGGCAATCGATAGGTGTTTTCATATCCGCCTCTGACCATCCACCTGCTGGAAAAGTTGTATTTTGCAGAAAATGAAAAACTCAAACCGCTCTTCGAAACGGTTGTGGAGGCATTGCTATACGCTGAAGTTTTGCCGTCGGTTTTAAAGTGCAACGACTTGAGTTGAACAATAGTGTTTAGTCGATCGGCAAAGAAGAGCGCATCGTATCCAACACCAGCAATTAATCGGTTGTAGTTGACAGTCGATGTTCTGTATCCCCGGTTTTCATCGTCGAAACTATTTATCAGATAGTTGTTGATTATATTGGCAGTCAGCTTTTGTTTAGATGAAAATTGATAAGTGAACAAACCTCTATAGATAAAATTTTCATTGTTTGAGTTGACGCCCACTTTTCCTGGAGGCAACGCATTCAACCTACCTACTTCAGAAGAGGAGACAGATGGATGAGGAGTGCCTTTCCAGTCGTAATAGACATTTCTTAATGTGTCCACAAAGCTATTTTCAATGTTACTGTATGCCAGAAATTGCTTTAGATATAATTTATTATCAAATAGGGATTTTTGATAAGTAACAGTGGGGATTACATTTGTCTTTTCAGTTCGATAGACTGCACCAAATGGACGGCTTCTGTTTGCAAAATTGTTTTGCACATCTTGATGAATATCGAATGTGGTTAATCGCACTTGAATGAGATCTGCCCACTTTAAATTGTCGATATTCAGATATCCTTCCACAAAACGTTGCTTAAAAGTATTATGAAAAAGTGGTGCTTCTATGTAAATATTTCGACCTGTATTGGGGTCAAGGATGGGGAGATTCTTCACCTTATAATCGTTGTCAGAATAGTTGTAAAAACCATACACACCCAGAGAGACATTATTTGAAACTTTCCAAAAACCGTTGAGAGTTGCCACGTTGGAGTTAAAAGAGCCCCGTTCAAAAGAGAGTTGAAGTTCGGAGGTTTGGCACTGCCTATCCACCATATTTATGGCTCCTCCCAATGCATCTACGCCAAGTTCGGTGGGCAGCACCCCTTTATAAATTTCCATCCGCTCAATGGAGTTTACCGGAATTTTTGTGATGCCAAAACTCGAACCCAAATAATCCAAGGGGATTCCATTACGCAACAATTTTATAGAACGACCACTAAATCCATTAATGATAATTTCATTACTTGCACCCAAAGC
>CAZJDS010000192.1:0-5066 GCA_964544795.1 uncultured Alkaliflexus sp.
ATCGGTTAAGAGAGCAAATAGTTGCATCAACGCTTCAAGCAGGGTTTCACTCATTGTCTTCCTTGGAATATTTCTCTATTCTGTCAATAGTGCAATTGATTCAGGTCTAAATTAAAGAAAGAAACAATACACACTATGTCTCCTCGATAATAAAGACGAGGTTGCGCTGGATATTCTCATCTGTGTGATTAAAATTAGAAACAGACAAAAAGCAGCTCTGAAAGATAAGAAAAAAAATGTGTGATAAGAAAACTACATCAACGAGATCTTCCGGCAAAAAAAGGACAACTCATTACAAATTGTCCCTATTGTAAAAAGATAACTCATATTTGGCATTTAAGACCCCATCAACTCTCTTTCAATAGCCATCTCCATACCTCTTAATTCTGCCAATCCTTTCAATCTTCCAATCAATGGATATCCTGGATTGGCCTCTTTATTATAATCGTCAAGCATTTTTATTCCATGATCTGGGCGCACCGGCATCCGAATGTCTTTGCGACCGTGTTCTATTCGATTTTTTTGCTCCTTCAAAAGAGCCTTAATTACTGAATACATATCCACAACGCCATCAATATGCCCATATTCATGAAAGCTCCCATTCGGAAGCAACTCATTATTACGCAAATGCAGAAAGTGAATGCGATGACCAAAGCTTTTGATCATATCCAACAACTGATCATTGCATCGGATAGAAAGTGAACCTGTGCAGAAAGTTACACCATTTGAGGTGGAGTCAACTTGCTGCGTAATCCAATCCAGATCTTCTTTGGTGCTAACAATGCGAGGTAGCCCCAACACAGGAAAGGGAGGATCGTCAGGATGAATAGCCATGTTGACTCCGCACTCCTCTGCTACAGGAATAATTTCAATCAAAAAGTCTCTAAGATTCTGGCGAAGCTCATCCCGATCAATCTCACTATAAGTGTCAATAAAATCAAGAAATGCCTTTTTATAATCTGGTGTTGAACCATCCACTGCCCCGTCGATAAAGCCTTGGGTTACAACTATGATGTTGTGTGCCAACTCTTCTGCCTCTTCACTGGACATTATTTTGAATCGTTCACGTGCTTTCTCAACAATATCTTGTGGATAGTCATTTTCTGCACCTGCTCTTTTTAATATGAAAGCATCAAAAGCAACAAATGTAGGGAAATCAAAATGCATCACTTCACCTCCCGTAGGTAGCTTAAAATGCAAATCGGTTCGCACCCAATCCAGCACTGGCATAAAATTGTAGCACACTGTATCAATACCACATTCACCGAGATTTCGAAGTGATATTTTATAATTGGTTATCAAACGTTCCCAATCTGAAGATTTAACCTTTATTCCTTCGGAGACTGGCAAGCTCTCAACAACGCTCCAACGCATGCCATGAGCTTCAATGACGTTTTTCACCTTCATAATTTCATCTACAGGCCATATCTCTCCATTAGGGATGTGATGCAAAGCTGTAACCACCCCCTCTATTCCCATCTGTTTTAGATCCGACAACAACAAATTGTCCTTATCGAAACCAAACCACCTCCATGTTTTTTCAAATGCCATATTTAGAAATAAAAATATTTTTATAGTTTTTTATTATACTCCACTAAATGAGTTAAAGCCACCGTCTACAGGAATAATTGTTCCAGTTATAAAGCTGGCCGCATCGCTGCATAAAAACTGGACAATACCATTCAATTCCGTAATGTCCCCAAATCTTCTCATGGGCGTTCTTGCTAAAACTTTCTTACTACGCTCGGTGTAACTGCCATCTGGATTTATTAAAACGCCTCTGTTTTGATTGCCAATAAAAAACCCTGGTGCAATGGCGTTTACCCTAATTTTCTCATTAAACTTTAGCGCCAGCTCCATAGCCATCCATTGCGTAAAAATCTCTACCCCAGATTTTGCTACCGAATAACCTGGCACGCGCGTGATAGATGAATAGGTGGCCATCGAAGAGACATTGACAATGCTGCCACTACCCTGCTTGGCCATTGCTTCACCAAAAACCAAACAAGGATAAACGGTGCCATTAAGATTCAAATCGGTCACCTTATGGAAGTCCTCAATTTTCATGTCAAAAACAGTCTGATCTTCCGTAAGTGTACCGCCTGGCATGTTTCCACCAGCGGCATTAATGAGAATATCTATAGTGCCATACTTTTCTACTATTTTTTCACGGACTTCTTTCAAACTCTCCATCTCCATCACATTGCAAACAAATCCTGACACCTCACCCTCCCCATTTAGTTCAGAAACTTTTGACTCAATAATATCTTCACGGATGTCCAACATAACAACTTTAGCACCTGCTTCTAAAAGTGCTTTAGAGATACTATTTCCTAAAACACCAGCACCTCCTGTGACGATGGCTACTTTTCCACTAATATCAAATGATTGCATACAAATTAATAATTTTAAACTGAATAATTTGAACTTATGATTTCAAAACTCTGTTGTAATAATATCAGATAGAAAATGAGGCTTCTATACCCCATTTATTATGCGAAATTGAAAAAACAAAATTAGTTCTTTTCAATAGCCCAATCAAATACTAACTTTGCAGCCATCAATACTAATAATGCAACTATCGAATGTTTAAAAGCACTCAAAATATTATGCACGAACAAGTGGTCATTCCAGGAGGAAGTCCAGTTCGTGTTAAATGGAATGATTTTCCCCACTTTACATTTCCTTGGCACTTTCATAGTGAATATGAAATAGTTTTTGTGCTTAAAAGCCACGGAGTTCGTTTTGTTGCAGATAGTTATGACAAATTCCAAGAAGGAGATTTGGTCTTGATAGGAAGCCAGGTGCCACACTATTGGAAAAACGATGAAGCGTTTCACCAAAAAGATCCGAATTTAAGAGTCAATGCAATTGTGGTGCAATTTGCTGCTGATTTTATGGAGCAACCCATCAAGAATTATCCAGAAATGAACTCCATACAGGAACTCTTACAACGCTCTTCACGTGGAATTCATTTCTCCTCCTCCTTTGCCTATCAAATAGAAGTTGAGTTGAAAGATCTTTATAAAAAGACTGGTTTTGATCGCTTAATGTTATTACTGAGAGTATTGGATAAAATGTCCAAAACAGATGATTACAAACTATTGGGATCTACCGATTTTCAGAGACATCCTCTTGAGGTAAAAGATCAAAGATTACGCAAAGTACTCAACTACATAGGTATGAATTACACCCAACAAATGACCATCAGTGACTTGGCCTTTCGGTTTGGGATGAACAGATCTGCCTTTAGTAGGTATTTTAAAATGAATACAGGAAAAACACCTGTCGAATATATAAATGAAGTGCGAGTTAGTTATGCATGTAAACTTATTCGAAGCCAAAATCTATCCATTTCTCAAATCTGTTTTGAATGTGGGTTTAACAACATTTCAAATTTCAATCGCATCTTCAAATCACAGATGAAAATGACGCCCACAGAGTACTCAAACAGCATAAATTAAATTTACTATGGATGTAATAGGGATTATAAACCAGCGTAGTAGGAAGATATTATCTATATTTACAGACATTTATGTCTTTAATTTAGTGGGATAAAATTTTATCTATGATTAAATTGCGGGCTTAAATAATAATTACACTTTGGCATCAAAAGATATTTCACAATTAATTTTCAGTAAACATGACCAGAACAGAATTGCTTAAATCCATTGCCAATCAACGCATTTTACTTCTTGATGGCGCCATGGGCAGCATGATTCAACAATATAAATTAAGTGAAGAAGATTTTCGTAGTGATCGATTTTTAGAGCACAACTCATCACTACAAGGAAACAATGATTTATTGTCGTTAACACAGCCAGATATAATCTCTACTATCCACAAACAGTATCTGGAGGCAGGTTCTGACATTGTTTCTACCAACACCTTTAATGCTAACAACATATCTCAAGTTGATTACAATATGCCAGAGTTGGCTTACGAGATGAACAAAGTTTCTGCTGAGTTGGCTGTTGCAGCTGCTGCTGAGTTTTCGACTCCAGACAAACCTCGCTTTGTTGCGGGTGCCATGGGACCCACCAACAAAACAGCTTCTCTTTCACCCGATGTCAACAACCCTGGATATCGTGCAGTCTCTTTTGATGATTTGGTAAGCACCTATGCAGAGCAGGCCTCAGGCTTGTTGGATGGAGGAGTGGATATATTGCTGCTTGAGACCATATTTGATACTCTGAATGCCAAAGCAGCGCTATTCGGAATCAGTCAAGAGCTGGAGAAAAGAGGAGTCTCGGACTTCCCCATTATGGTTTCTGTAACTGTTGCCGATGCCAGTGGAAGAACGCTCTCTGGACAGACTTTAGAAGCTTTTCTAATTTCGGTTTCACACATACCACTTTTCTCCATCGGACTCAACTGCTCTTTTGGTGCCAGCGCTTTGCGCAACTATGTGGAAGAGATGGGAAGAAAAACAGAGTTTCTGATCAGTGCATATCCCAACGCAGGACTCCCCAATCAATTTGGAGAATACGATGAAACTCCTGAGGAGATGACTCCGCAGATTTTAGAGTATCTGAAAGATGGATTGGTAAATATTATTGGAGGTTGTTGTGGAACCACTCCTGAACATATTGCATCTTTTGCGCACTACTTGAAAGATGCAAAACCGCGAGAGATTCCTCAAATAACTATTACTACCCGACTGAGCGGTTTAGAGCCTCTAATAATTACCCCCGAAACCAACTTTGTAAATATTGGAGAGCGCACAAACGTATCTGGTTCAAAAAGGTTTGCACGCCTTATTCGAGATGAGAAATATGAGGAAGCTCTCTCGGTTGCTCGCGAGCAGGTAGAAGGTGGGGCTCAAGTCATCGACATAAATATGGACGATGCCATGCTGGATGCAGAAAAGGAGATGGTCACTTTTCTCAACCTCATGTCTGCCGAACCTGATATCTCCAGATTGCCATTTATGATTGATTCCTCAAGATGGAATGTATTGGAGGCAGGTTTAAAATGTCTGCAAGGAAAATGCATTGTCAACTCCATCAGTTTGAAGGAAGGCGAAGCCGCCTTTTTGGAAAGGCGAGATCAGGGGTAGACGGCTT
>CAZJDS010000193.1:0-5025 GCA_964544795.1 uncultured Alkaliflexus sp.
TTTTTTAAGAGACAATATTTTTTAATATCCGATTTTATAAGAGATGCACAACCCTTTTTATGATTTGATTAATTTGTTAGATAATTCACTCTTAAAGTATCTTCAGTTCCTATCTTCATCGTTTGCTTTTGCAGCTTCCCCCAATTCCACACAATCCATAGGACCACTAATTTCAAACATTTTTATTCCTTAAAAAAGCAACCTTTTAAATTCTCCTCATCTATTGAAAAACACTTCGTAAAAAAGCATTTACTATCATTAAAATATTACTTTTACATACAGTACTAAAACCCTTAAAAATGAAAAAAAACCTTGTTGTCCTCTCTCTCTTAGCCGTAGTATGTAGCATGACTTTAAATAGTTATGATATCTACATGCCCACAAACTACGAGCCTATTCTACTGTCAAGAGATGATCTCAAAAAGAGCATTTCGATTCAAGATTCTAGAGAAATTATAACCCCTGGAAAAATCTATCTTTATTCAAATAAGATTTTTATTGTAGATAATTACAAAGGAATCCATGTATTTGACAACACCGACAATACGCAGCCAAAGGCCATAGGGTTTATCTACGCTCCTGGTTGTATTGATGTAGCAATTAAAGATAATGTTCTCTATTTAGACAATGCTGTGGATCTGGTTGCAATAAACATAGCAGCCTATCCTGACATATCTATAGCGGATAGAGTTGCAGATGTATTTCCTGAACCCTGTCCGCCTGACTATGATTATATCCCTTTTGAATACAGAGACAAAAATCGTCCAAAAAACACAGTCATTGTCAATTGGGTGAAACGTAATTGACTTTAGGCAAAAAAAACTAAGATTAAAAACGCCTTTCCATTCACATCAAATATTCCTACCCTTATGAAACAAGCAGTTTTATTGTCGCTTATTGCATCCATCTTTTTAGTGGGATGCAGTTTTGAAGAATCCTATTATGAGAGCAGCTCAGAAGGTGGAACTGGAGGTTCCACTGCACGCTTTACTATCAATAAAGACCATCTATATACTGTGGATGTAAACAATCTACATACTTTTGACATTAGCGATGCTAAAAAGCTAAACTACAAAGGGATGCAGTATATAGGCTACGGAATTGAGACCATCTTTCCAATGAACGACATACTCTTTTTAGGTGCAAAAAATGGTATGTATATCTACAATCTCACCAACCCCGATCAACCACGGCAAGAGAGCTACACCTCACATTTCATGAGTTATGATCCTGTGGTGGTAAAAGGGGATTATGCGTATGTCACGCTTCGTAGCTGGGGCAACAACAAATTACAGATTTACAATATCAGTAAAATCGACAATCCCACTTTCATAAAGGAGTACGACATGACGGCTCCAAGAGGCCTTTCGGTGGATAAGAACCTCTTATTTGTATGTGATGATATGCTGAAGGTTTATTCTATTACCAATGGAACAGAACTTGTATTGCTCCATAAATTCAACATAAAGGCCAACGATGTGATTGCCAAAGAGGGGCATCTTTTCGTAATTGCCAATGATGGGCTTTATCAATATTCCTACACTGAAGAAGAGATGGTGCTTTTAAGCAAAATTCCATTGAATTATGAAACGCTTGAAAACAAATGACAATAGTCTCCTGATTTCTACTTCATAGATTGATGGAAGGTTTAACAAGTAACTTACCAAACACTGCAAAAAAACCCTAACACTAATTACTAACAAACTGATACTCTATGAAACTTCTAATATTGCTTAGCATTCTATTCTTAGTCGCTCCAGAACTTTTACTATCACAAAGAAAGGAGACAAACGAATTAAGCCAACCGAGTAAAATAGTCAGCTTTGTGCCATTCTACTTAGTAACGAATGGTATAAGAATTGATTTTGACACAAAAATAAAAGAGAACCACTGGCTACAGCTGGCGCCTCAATTCTATTTGCGTGAGCATGGAGACAATGATCCTGGTGATTACTACAACAACCGCAGATTCAGCAGTTTATTAGGAGCTGGCTTGCATGTCTATCATAGGGTTTATATGAATAAAGAGTTCACTCGTCTCAATCCCTATATGAGTTATGGTGCCACTTGGCAATACTTTAACTTAAAGTACAATGAAGCCCTTTTCAACAATGAAATAGAACGTTATTCTGAAATCAATAAAGTAGGAGGAGATGCCATCGTAGGTTTTCTTTTTGTTCTCAACAATTTCATAGCGTTGGACTTCTATGGAGGCGTTGGATATAGATTTTCATTTCTTCATTCGGATGCCAATATGCCAGAAAAGTTTAATGAATTTTACACCGATTATGGTTATAAAGGAAATCTTATAACAACAGGTGTGCGTATCTCATTCTTAAGATAATAATCATCCTACCCAAATAGAAAAATATGAAACCTACCATAGACAGTTGCTTACTAGATAAGAAGAAAGCAAAAACATCAAACACCAGTGCATATCTTATAAAGTTAACGACACTATTAACAGTTCTCGTTTTAATCTTTGTAACCTCAACTCTATCGGCGCAAGAGAGACCCTTAACACGAGCAATTATGATGTCGCCGCAGTATGTTCTTAATAATGCACTGCGGTTTGAATTTGACTTTAAACTGGACAGCACCAATAACTGGCTAATTATAGCTCCACAGTTTTACCAAAAACACAAAGACTCTGACGATGCACTCAACCATCGTGAATATAACCAAATGATTGGTGCTGGAGTAGATATTTTGATGAGAAATTACTTGTTGAAAAACAAATCGGGAAAAAGTTTCTATTACAGCTACGGAATTGGTTATAGATACCTAAATATAGAAACAGACAGCTACCTTTGGGAGACGACTGTGGAAGAAAATATCACCTATTATCAAAGAGGAAATTCAAACTATACGGTAGGTATTCATGGAGTATCGGTTCGGTGTACTGCAGGCTTTCAATTTAGCATTATTGAAAAGTTGATGGGCGATGGTTTTATTGGTGTGGGAATGAAATATGCATTTTACGACCGTCCTGATGGGAGTTTTATAAGATTTAACCAAAACGCTTCTGATTATGGTTATATAGGAACCTACTTTGTTGGGGGTTTTCGACTGGGCATAGGATGGTAATTATTCAGAAATAAAACGATGAAATCCTGACGTCATGGCTACTTGATTTCCTGAATCGGTGTGGAATATAAAACACCCCTCCAAATTGGGAAGTGACTCTATAAGCTGCATACTCTCCTCCACTCCAACTACCATGCAAGCTGTGGCAAAAGCATCGGCACTCATACAATCAGGTGCTATTATAGACGCACTCAAAAGACTATGCTCAACTGGATATCCTGTTTTCGGATCGATGGTATGGGCATATTTCTTTCCTTCTTTTATATAAAAATTTCGATAATTACCACTGGTGGCGAGAGCTTCTCCTGATAAAGCGACCACCATTTGTAATTCTCTTTTAAGAACAGCCGGATCATCAAAGGGCTTGTCCACCCCCAATTTCCATTTTGTGTTTTTAGGATTCACGCCAGATGTGACTACTTCTCCGCCAATTTCAACCATATAATTAGAGATGCCTCTTTTCTTTAAATAGTCGGCCACCACATCAGCACTATAACCTTTTGCAATAGCACTGGCATCTAACATAACTCCAGGTAGGTTCTTTTGAATCATCTCATTATGAAGATGTACCTTATCCATACCCACGAAATTGAGCAAAGAATCAATATAAAAATCACTTACTTCTTCTTTCTTTGAAAAACCAAATCCCCAAGCATTCACCAAGGGAGCTACCGTAATATCAAACGCGCCATCGGTAAGCAAGGAAATCTCCTCCGACCTGCGAAAAACAGCTCTAAAAAAAGAGTCTGTTTTGAAGTCTCTGTTTCGATTAATCTTTGAAATAATAGACAATGAATCGTAGGTAGATAATGAGTGTGAAAAAGAGTCTAAAACCAACTTTATCTCAGGCTCCAGATCAGCTTTTGAAGCATACACAATGTGATAATAAGTGCCAAATATCTTCCCTTCGTTGTGCTGATAAATATTTTGCTCACAACCGGGAAGCAAAATAATTGCTGACAAAACAATTAGTAAAAATCTCATCTCTTATGTTATAAAAATAAAAACCATGAGTTTCTAAATAGACAAAAAAGCGCAGAGATCCTGTTCAAAAATCATCTGCGCTTTTTATAAATTATATCAATCTAATTCTATGATCCAAAATCATCAAAAGCGATCATCTCATCAGGCACTCCCAAATCATAAAGCATTTTATTAACTGCATCATTCATCATAGGAGGTCCACAAAGGTAGTATTCAATATCTTCAGGCTCTTCATGCTTATTCAGATATTGGTCGTTAATAACTTGATGTATAAATCCTACTGGGCCATCCCAATTGTCGTCTGGCAGAGGTTCTGATAACCCAATGACAAATTTAAAGTTGGGAAAGTTCTTTTCAATAGCCCGAAACTGATCTTCATAAAAAATCTCTTTTCTAGAACGTGCTCCGTACCAGAAAGTTACTTTCCGTCCTGTTTTTAGTGTGTGAAACAAATGGAAAATATGAGAGCGCATCGGTGCCATACCTGCTCCTCCACCAATGAACATCATTTCACGATCGGTGTCTTTAATAAAAAAGTCGCCATAAGGACCAGAGACTGTAACTTTATCTCCTGGCTTAAGAGAAAAAATGTAGGAAGAACAAATACCGGGATTCAGCTTTTCAAAACCGCCATTAACACGGTCAAAAGGAGGTGTAGCAATACGGATGTTTAACATTATAATATTCCCTTCAGCAGGATGATTGGCCATGGAATATGCACGATACGTGGGTTCTGGATTGACCATTTTCAGATCGAACATATTGAATTTATCCCAATCCTCACGATACTTATCTTCAATAAGCATATCCTTAAAATCTACTTCAATTTTAGGAACATCAATTTGTATGTATCCTCCCGATTTAAAATCAAGATGTTCACCTTCGGGCAATTGCACAACAAATTCCTTAATAAAAGTAGCAACGTTCTTGTTAGATACAACAGTACACTCCCAT
>CAZJDS010000194.1:0-4992 GCA_964544795.1 uncultured Alkaliflexus sp.
TGTTAAAGGGAAAAGAACTTTGGGACAGCGATCTCATCATAAAACCAGTGGAGCAGGATTAGGAGGCTCCTTTTAATTATTGTCGAATGGAGAGGAGAAGTTAACGAGACAGTGATTAAAACTATTCTGCTCTTACGAAGGCGCAGTTGTTTTACACCATTTTACCCGAGGCGTTGCCTCGGGTAAAATAAGCTGGGCTTTCAGCCCGAAAAAATTAATAAAAGTCGAAAGAGGTCATCAGGAAATAAGTATATATATCATTATTAAAGCGACTTGTAGTTTTTTTAAAGAGAATCCGCTTAAACCTTAAAAACAATTCGGCAAGAGACGATTTATGAAATTTGTGTTTCGGTTAAAACCGATTTACACAATATGATGTTGCACGGCATAAATTCCGTGACTGTTTAAAAAGGCCATTTGTTTTAAATGTCCATAAATAGCCACAGGCTTTAGCTTGGGGGAAAATGAACCACCCACATCGGGCTTTTGCCCAACATTTCTTATTTGCATAAAATCCCGCCACAGAGTGGCAGCTTAACTAAAAACACTCGACATCTCTGGCATAGATACGGCTGTAAATAAATGCTTTATAATAAGTAAAGTTTCAAGTTAGCACAATCTTGCACTCCGTAGGAGTAGCTCTGTCTGTAGTAAACCTATGCCGTAATACCTCAAGCGCCGTAGGTGCGGCCTGTAAAATAGTCGAACTAAGATTGTTTTAAATCCTTTTAAAAGGTTGAACCCACTTCGGGGCTCGTACACCTGATCCGTACTATACCATGGGTTGCAGCTATGGTTATTCAAGTTTTACCACTTCGTGGTAATGAAGACAATCCCGAATGAAATAAACAAAAATCTAAATTCAGTAAACAAGTCAAATGAGTCGTAAATACAAGTTTAAAAATCCTGAAGGACTTTATTTCGGTTATGGCACGGATCGCAAATCCGCGCCAGCGGGGTACAAAAATAGCGCACCGACGGTGCTGAAAAAAACATTCGAAAGAATTCTGAAAAAGATTTAAGTCGATGATGGTATAAATCAAAAAAAAATCTTGGCATCACCAACACAAATATAACAAAAACCCTCTCTTTTCTCTTTAAATAATTACTACGACAGAAAAATCTATATGTTTATTTAACAAATATCGTAGAAATCAAAATCAGAAGGCTCTATCTGTTTAAACAAAAAACATACAAACTATGACAAAATTCAGAATTGAAAAAGACTCTATGGGAGAGATCAACGTTCCCGCAGAAAAATATTGGGGTGCTCAAACTCAGAGATCTATACAAAACTTCCCCATTGGACCAGCAGGATCTATGCCACACGAGATTATTCAGGCTTTTGGATATTTAAAAAAAGCAGCTGCAATTACCAACCATAAATTGGGCGTACTGGATCAAAAAAAAGCAGACCTCATCGCACAAGTGTGCGATGAAATTATTGCAGGCAAATTATACGATCATTTCCCTTTGGTCATTTGGCAAACAGGTTCGGGCACACAATCTAACATGAATTGCAATGAGCTCATAGTCAACAGAAGTCATGTTTTACAAGGAAATAAACTGGGAGAAGGCAAAACGCTCATCCATCCCAACGACGATGTAAATAAATCACAATCGTCCAACGACACTTTTCCCACGGCTATGCACATTGCGGCTTATAAAAAAGTAGTAGAACATACCATTCCCGCTGTTGAAGAGTTGAAAAACACGCTGCACAAAAAATCTGAAGAGATGATGCAAGTGGTGAAAATTGGTCGTACACATCTCATGGATGCAACACCTCTCACCTTAGGACAAGAGTTTTCAGGTTATGTCGCACAACTTGAGTACGGAATTAAAGCATTGAAAAACACCTTGCCTCATCTTTCTGAGTTGGCATTGGGTGGAACTGCGGTAGGTACAGGTCTCAATACGCCCAAAGGATATTCAGAAATGGTCGCACAGGAGATTGCTCAATTAACCCAACTTCCTTTCATCACAGCAACCAACAAATTTGAAGCTTTGGCAGCACACGATGCCATTGTTGAGACACATGGTGCTCTTAAGCAATTGGCTGTTAGTCTGATGAAAATTGCCAACGACATTCGTTTGTTGGCATCTGGACCTCGATCGGGCATTGGTGAAATTAACATTCCAGAAAACGAACCAGGCTCTTCCATCATGCCAGGAAAAGTAAATCCCACTCAAGCAGAAGCGCTCACTATGGTGTGTGTGCAAGTGATGGGGAACGATACAACCATCACCATCGCTGGTTCTAATGGACACTTTGAGCTCAACGTATTTAAACCCGTGATGATTAACGCACTTTTGCAGTCGGCGAATTTATTAGGGGATGCTTGTCGTTCGTTCAACGATCATTGCGCCATTGGAATTGAACCCAACCATGCACGAATAAAAGAACATTTGGACAATTCGCTCATGTTGGTAACTGCACTTAACACACACATTGGGTACGATGATGCGGCAAAGATTGCTAAAAAAGCACACAGTGAAAACAGCACTTTAAAAGAAGCAGCCATTTCGTTGGGACTTCTCACAGCAGAACAGTTCGATGAGTGGGTAATCCCTAAAAAAATGACTGGATTAGATAGTTAGACAACTCCCAATTACAAAAAACATCCGAAGAAAAATCACTTAACGTGATCCTCTTCGGATGTTCTATTTTATGCAATTTATTCTAAAACGCTAAATTCTCTTACGAATAGCTTCTGTCTCCTTTTCAAATCCAGGTTTGCCCAGCAGTGCAAACATATTTTTCTTATAAGCTTCTACTCCAGGCTGATCAAACGGGTTCACACCCAAAACATAACCGCTGATACCACAAGCTTTTTCAAAGAAATAGATCAGCTGCCCCAAATAGTAAGCATCCAACCGTGGCAATGAAATGCGAATGTTAGGTACACCACCATCTACGTGAGCCACCATCGTTCCGAGTTCTGCCATTTTATTTACTTCGTCCACGCGCTTACCAGCAAGAAAGTTTAATTGATCCATATCATCGGCATCCGAAGGCACTTCCACCTTTTGATCGGCTTTCTCGATGGAAATTACAGTTTCAAAGATAGAGCGCTCACCTTCTTGAATCCACTGACCCATGGAGTGCAAATCACTTGTAAAATCAACGGCAGCAGGAAAAATGCCTTTGTTCTCTTTGCCTTCGCTTTCGCCGAACAACTGTTTCCACCACTCTGCCAAGTAATGAAGTTTTGGATTATAGTTCACCATAATCTCAATCTTCTTACCATCTTGATAGAGTAAATTACGAACAGCTGCATAAACGGCTGCAGGGTTTTCTTCAAAAGCCACATCAGGTGCGGTAGCCGTTTCCATATCACGAGCACCTTGCACCAAGTCTTCAATATCAATACCTGCAATGGCAATAGGTAACAAGCCCACTGGCGTCAATACAGAATATCTACCACCTACATCATCAGGAATGACGTACGTTTGATACCCTTCACGATCAGCCAACGTACGCAATGCCCCTTTCTGCTCATCTGTGATGGCTACAATTCGATCTTTCACATCTGCAGCAGCATATTTTGTCTCCAACAAACCTTTGAGCAAACGGAAAGCCAAAGCAGGCTCAGTTGTGGTTCCAGATTTTGAAATTACCACCACAGAAAAGTCTCTATGCTTCAACAAGTCCAATAGTTCGTGAGTATAATCTTCGCCTATGTTTTGACCTGCATACACCACAACTGGCGTTTCACGATCGGTGCGCAAATGGTCAAATGAATCGGAGAGTGCATCAATTACAGCACGAGCCCCTAAATAGCTTCCGCCAATACCTACCACCACAACTATTTCTGACTGTTTGCTCAAACGAGCAGCAGTAGCTTTAATCTTATGCAACTGCTCAATTGTGATGGAAGATGGTAAGTTAAGCCAGCCTAAAAAGTCGCTTCCTGCACCCGACTTATCATGTAGTTTTTGTTGCTGCGAAAGAACATTACTCTCCAAGTTCTTCACAGCATCCTTCGCTAAAAAACTCTCAGCCTTAGCTGTGTCAATAGTTATTTTTTGCATTTAACTTATATGTTTAAATTGTATTTATTCTGGTCAGCACAATCAATCTCCTATGATATTATCTCAAAAGATCTGTAAGAAGTTTTATCTCAATGGCGGGAGAAATTCGTTCGTAGATGATATTATACACTGCATCGGTTATGGGCATATTAACTTTATATCGATCGTTCATCTCTTTGATGCTTTTTGCAGCATAATATCCCTCTGCAATCATCAACATCTCCAACTGTGCGCTTTTTACGGAGTATCCTTTTCCAATCATCGTTCCAAAAGTACGATTCCGACTAAATTGAGAATAGCAAGTTACCAATAAATCGCCTAAATAAGAAGAACTTTTTATATCTCGTGTAATGGGATGAACTGTATCTACAAATCGCTTAATTTCTTGAATACCATTAGAGATTAACACGGCTTGAAAATTATCACCATAGCCCAAACCATGGCAAATACCTGATGCAATAGCCATGATGTTTTTTATCACAGCAGAATATTCCGTACCATAAATATCGTCAGAAATAGTAACTTTAATAAAATTGCATTGCAGTTTACCAGAAAATTCACGTGCTCTCTTGATGTCTTGACAAGCAACTGTTAGATAACTTAATCGTTCCAATGCCACCTCTTCGGCATGACAAGGCCCTGATATAACGGCAATTTGATTCAACGGCACGTTATGTATCTTATGAAAGTAAGATCCCACCACCATATTCTCATCGGGCACCAATCCTTTGATGGCTGACACCAAAAACTTTTCACTAAGCGGATGCTTTAACCCAGCCAACACATCTTTTAAAAATGCAGAAGGATTGGCAAATATGAGCGCATCTGAATTCTCAACCACCTCATTAATATCCGAAGAGAAAGTAATCTTGTCTGTATCAAATCGAACCGACTGAAGATAGTTGGGATTGTGCTTGTTCTTCTTGAACTGCTCAAGATGTTCAGGGTTCCGAAAAT
>CAZJDS010000195.1:0-1965 GCA_964544795.1 uncultured Alkaliflexus sp.
GTCCGTAATTTCCAGTTAAATCGAAGTCACTAGAAGTATTTCCATATCCAAAACCAGAATAAACAGATATTACAGGAATATTCACACCCACCAACAAACGAGTTGTAAACCCTCCTGAATTAATCTCTAGTTTTTGATTGGTACCACCCGCATAATCTACATTAACTTCACCACTTAAATTTGTGTAACCCATCATGACTGAAGTTTGCAATGCGGGCAAATGAGAAATAAATGGCAAGTACTCTTTAATACTATGCTTTGCAGCAAAACCGTACAGACCTATTTTACCAGCATCACCCACTTTTATTGTAGGAACAAACCGAACCGAAACATCGGTATGAAATGGCAATCCCACAGAAAGTTGTGCAATAGGCATGGGCAGACTTCCAAATCCAGAACCGTTGGGCATGTCAAGTTCAATATCTGGTTGTCCAGGAATAGGATTGTCTTTAATTAATACAGGACGTTGACCATCTCCCATTTCTCCAGCTACAGAAGGAGTCATATGATTGGAAGTGTTCTCCAAACTCCAACCAGGACTCATTTTATTATCAATTAACGACTTTACATCAAAAGTCTCCATAGAACTGGGCGTCATGGCCATATTTACACCAAAAGTCAAATCAAAGCCCAACACTCCATGCACTTTGGCTGTATTGTACCATCCACCGTTGAGGGTTTTCCCCAACATATCGCCATAAGGCTTTAAATAAGCATCTCCTAAAATTGTAGCGTCCGCCTTTCCAGCCTCTAAAAATTCGGCAATTTGATCTTGTGCCTGAGAAGTGAATAGTCCTCCCAATAAAAGAAATAAGACTAAGTGAATTTTAATTTTTTTCATAAGTTTCATCGTTTTAATTTTACAAAGTTTAATTAAGGTTTTACATAAAAATTCGAAAACTCAATCCACATTATGCCAATAGATCATATGCTATCCGAACTTCCTGTTATATGCTTTACATCAAAAGTAAGATTAACAAAGTAATTGAACAAGGTGATTCATCAAAAAACAGCTATAAAGCACATGACACTTTTTTGCAGAAATGGACTTTATTGACTAAAATTGCATTTATTATATCACACCTTATTCCCCACCTTATTTCTCTTGCCAATCACAAACAACTAATCAACGAATTATGAAACCACAAAGTTCAATTTGGTGGGCGACAAAATCAATATTTTTTTGTTTGCTGATCTCACAACTATTATTTTCATGTACAAATCAAACAGATATGAACAATCCTCTGTTGAAAGATTTCAACACGCCTCATCAAACACCTCCATTTGCCGAGATAAAAAATGAACATTATCTTCCTGCTTTTATTGAAGCAATGAAACAAGGACGTGCTGATATTGATAAAATTATTCATCAATCAGAGGTTCCAACCTTTGAAAACACTATCGAAGAGTTAGAAAAAGCAGGTAAGTTGCTTAGTCGCATAAGTAGCATATTTTTTAATCTCAATTCTGCCGAGACCAGCGATTCTATTCAAGCTATAGCAAGAGAAGTTTCGCCATTGCTTTCTGAATATGGTAACGATATTGCACTTAATGAAAAGCTCTTCGAAAGAGTAAAGAAAGTATATGATCAAAAAGAGAGTTTGCAGTTAACGCCTGAGCAGAACATGCTTTTAGAAGATAGTTACAAAGGCTTTGTTCGTCAAGGAGCACTGTTAAGTGGCGAAGCAAAAAAAAGGTACAGGGAAGTTACTTCTGAGCTGTCTCAAGTCTCACTCGCATTTGGCGAAAATGTACTGGCCGAAACCAATGATTATAAATTACATATCACCAACAAAGAGGATCTTTCTGGAATTCCCGATCAGTTTGTGGAAGATGCAGCTGCCTTGGCAAAAAAAGAAGAAAAAGAGGGTTGGATTTTTACACTGCAAGCGCCCAGCTATATCCCATTCATGCAATATGCTGACAATAGAGAATTACGCGAAAAGCTTTTCAAAGCTTACGCAT
>CAZJDS010000195.1:1975-4980 GCA_964544795.1 uncultured Alkaliflexus sp.
AGCAACAACAACAATGCACGTGACAATAAAGAAAATGTGCTACGACTGGCTCATCTTCGATTGGAAAAAGCCAATTTATTGGGATATAAAAGTCATGCAGATTATGTATTGGAAGAGAGAATGGCAAAATCAGCTGAAACTGTCAACTCTTTCTTGGATGAACTATTTGAAAAAGCCTATCCTTTTGCGCAGAACGATGTGAAAGAGGTATCTGATTTTGCAAAATCATTAGGATTTAAAGGAGAGCTACAAAGATGGGATTTCAGCTACTATTCAGATAAATTAAAAACGTCTCGTTTCAAATTAACCGATGAGATGACTCGTCCCTATTTCCAGCTTGAAAAAGTGAAAGCGGGTATTTTTGATCTTTCAAATAAGCTTTATGGACTGACTTATAAACGGAACTATAAAATTCAGCTTTATCATCCTGATGTAGAGGTGTATGAAGTTTTTGATGAAGGTGGCGCCTTTCTATCAGTTTTATATCTTGATTTTTTTCCACGAAACTCCAAACAAGGTGGTGCATGGATGACCTCCTTTAGAGAGCAGCACAAAGAGAATGGTGAAGATATTCGGCCTCATATTTCTGTAGTTTGTAATTTTACACCTCCATCAGAAAATCGCCCCTCTTTGTTAACCTTTTCTGAAGTAACTACTTTTCTTCATGAGTTTGGACATGCGCTACATGGAATGTTAAGTGAGGTTACCTATGAAAGTCAATCTGGCACGAGCGTTTATCGCGACTTCGTTGAGTTACCTTCACAAATCATGGAGAATTGGGCTACGGAAGAAGAGTGGTTAAGCAATGTGGCCGTTCACTACGAAACAAATGAACCTATTCCTTCAGAGTTGGTGAAAAATATTATTGAAGCTGACCGATTTCAAAGCGGCTATTATACAGTTCGTCAGTTGAGTTTTGGATTTACCGATATGGCTTGGCACGCCATTACAGATTCCATCAAAACCGATGTAATTAGTTTCGAAAAAGCAGCTATGGAAAAAACAGAACTATTTCCAGAAGTTGAAGGAACAGCCATGAGTCCTGCTTTTAGTCATATATTTAACGGTGGATATGCAGCGGGCTATTATGGCTATAAATGGGCGGAAGTTTTAGATGCAGACGCTTTTGCTCTATTTAAAGCAAATGGAATTTATGATAAAACGACTGCTGCCAGTTTTCGCCATAACATCTTGTCTAAAGGAGGAACTGAGCACCCCATGACACTATATGTTAATTTTAAAGGAAGTCAGCCCACCAATGAAGCACTTTTGGTTCGCAGTGGATTGGTGAAATAGAGTAACTTAACTAAAACATTTTATTCGGCAATTATTTGCAAAAAGCATGTGGTTGCCGAATGTTTTTTTATGAAAGTATTTTATAAATTACAAGCGACTTTACATTTTTCTATTACTTTGTTTACAAATAATTAAAATTTAAATAGTTATGAAAACTTTAGGTATTCTTGGTTGCGGAAAATTAGCACAATTGGTTGCCAAAGCGATCGTTGATGGAATATTAACCGATTATAATCTTATTGGTGCTTATTCACGCAATTCGGAGAACACACAAGCTGTTGCAGATATTATTAACAAAGGAGTGTCCAACGGAAACTGTAAAGTGTGTAATAGCACCGATGAACTCATCGAGATGCGTCCAGATTATATCATTGAATCAGCTTCTCCTGAAGCATTAAAAGATTTTGCACTAAAAGCTTTAAGCAACGGAGTCTCTATCATCACACTATCCATCGGTGGACTTGCCGATGAGGAGTTTTATAAAAAGGTGGAAAAGACTGCACGCGAAAATCAAACAAAAGTACATTTGGTCTCTGGTGCTATTGGCGGGTTTGATGTGTTGCGCACTGCAAGTTTAATGTACCCTTCAACTGTCACGTTCGAAACAGAAAAAGGACCCAACCCACTACGGAATTCAAGTGTTTATACAGAATCTTTACAAACAGAAGAGAAGATGGTTTTTGAAGGTAATGCGCGTGAAGCTATTGCCCTATTTCCCAGACAAGTGAATGTTGCTGTAGCAGCTTCCTTAGCTTCAGTTGGCCCAGAGAACACAAAGGTCTCTATTACTTCAAAACCAGGATATGTAGGTGACAATCACCGCATCACTTTGAAAAATGAACAAATAGATGCAGTGATTGATATTTATAGTAAAACCCCAGAGATTGCAGGTTGGAGTGTGGTAAACACTTTACGCAATCTATCTTCCCCTATTGTATTCTAATATATTGGCTAGGACTTTCTCACTAAGACGAACAAAAGCCTGACGGGTTCTTCCCGTGGAGACATTTACAGAACGGACATTGGGATGGGAAAGCAACTTTTCGTCACCCAATGCTCCAACTGTATCGCAGAAACAGAGATTATCTCCCTCTAACCATTTAAGAAAAGGGGCTTCGTCCCACGCAGGTGAAAGTCCAGTATTGAATAATATTTTTCTATTGCCAAATTTTTTAAACTCTTCGGCATGCAAGAGAACGGTATTCTTATTCAAACAAGTTACAATCACTTCGTTATGTGCCATTAACTCTTGAAGAGGCATAAATTTATATCCCTTTTGCTTGGCATCTTCTTTTTCGCTTCGCGAAAAGTAGGAGATCCCAGCACCAAAGAACTTTAAAGCATCGGCAATCATTCCGCCAGATTTACCCAACCCCACAATTCCAGCTTTTAATCCAGTTATTTCTCGTGCCATTCCATCCCAAGGTTTTGCAGGATTTCCCTCTTTGTCGGTTCCAAATCCGTGAAAGCATCTAACCAACTCGTAGATCACATATTCCACCACGCCTTCGTCTCCATAATCGCGAACCCCTTTAACAACAATGCCTCTTGATTCTGCATACTTAATATCAACATTGGCACTTTCGGGAGTGTAAAGTGAGCAACACATCCCCACATATTTAATGTTTGGGCATTGACTCATGGCGTTGGCAGTCAACTGGGTGGTGTGACTAACAAAAACGGCATCAGCATCTCCAATCCTTTTCACA
>CAZJDS010000196.1:0-4941 GCA_964544795.1 uncultured Alkaliflexus sp.
GTAATTTCCCACTTCAAGTGTGTTCTCAATAAGTTTTTCTTGCTCCATTACTTCAAGTACAGCCAAGCCAGCTGCACAAGCCAGATAATTCCCTCCAAAAGTGGTTCCCAGCATGCCATGTGATGCTTCAAACTTGGGTGCAATTAACAATCCACCCATGGGGAAGCCATTGGCCATTCCTTTGGCTACTGTAACCAAATCTGGTTGTATACCTGAAGTCTGAAAAGCGAAGAACTTTCCTGAACGTCCGTAGCCCGATTGAATTTCATCCAATATCAAAATAGCATCGTACTGTTTACAGAGTTTCTCCAGTTGTTGAAGATAGGTATCATCTGGAAGCTGGATTCCTGCAATTCCTTGAATTCCTTCGATGATTACGGCGCAAACATCCCCTTTTTTCAGTTCGTTTTCAACTGCAGTTGGATCATTTAGCGGTAAAAAAGTTACCTGATGACCTTTGTTGACACCTGCTTGAATTTTAGGATTGTCGGTGGCTGCAACCGCCATGGAGGTACGACCATGAAACGCTTTGTCAAAGGAGATCACTCGGCTTTTACCGTTATGGAAAGAGGCAAGTTTTAATGCATTCTCATTGGCTTCAGCACCAGAGTTGCATAAGAATAGGGAATAATCATTGAGTCCACACATACTCCCCAACTTTTCTGCCAACTCAACTTGCATTGGGTTTAGGACAGAATTGGAGTAGAAACCTATGTCGTTCAACTGGTCGCTAAGTCGTTTTATGTAGTGTGGATGACTGTGTCCGATGGAGATAACTGCGTGACCCCCATACAGATCTAAAAATTCATTTCCTTCTTTGTCCCACACAGTGCAGTTTTTAGCTTTAACTGGGGTGACATTCATGAGTGGATATACATCAAATAGTTTCATGGTTGCTCTCTTTCTCTTTTATCCGCTTTAAAAAGCCGATGGTTTCATATATAATCCTGTTTTTTCGTCCAATCCAAAAATCAAATTCATGTTCTGTACTGCCTGTCCCGAAGCACCTTTTGTTAGGTTGTCGGAGATGCTGGTAATGTGTAATTTGCCGTTGTGTTTGGCCAAATGCAATAAGCATTTATTTGTGTTTACCACTTGTTTCAAATCAATGGGTTCATCCGATCGAAAAGTGTACGCTGCATCAGCATAATAGTCGTCGAATAGTTTTTTTGCTTCTTCCAAAGAAAGATCGCAATCCAGATAAACCGAAGCCAAAATTCCGCGTGCAAAATCGCCTCGCATAGGGATGAAATTGATGGGTTCGTCGAAGCTGGGCATCAACTGTTTCACCGATTCACCGATTTCGATGAGGTGTCTGTGCGTAAAAGCGTTATAAATCGATATATTGCTGTTTCTCCAACTAAAATGTGTGGTAGGCGAGGGCGCTTGTCCAGCTCCTGTGGAACCTGTGATGGCATGAACATGAACCTCTTTAAGCAACCCTTTGGCAGCCAATGGCAACAATGCCAGCTGAATGGTGGTGGCAAAACAGCCAGGATTGGCAATTTTATTGGCTTTTAAAATGGCTTCTCGATTAAGTTCAGGTAAGCCATACACAAAACCATTGGCAGTCTCTTTGTGTCGAAAATCTGTACTCAAATCAATGATTTTTACTTTGTCTGGAATGGCATTTTCAGCCAAAAATGAAGCCGACACACCATGCCCCATGCATAGAAAAACAACATCTACAGTTGTGAAATCTGGTTTCTCTGAAAAAACCAAATCGGTATCTCCCTTTAAATCGCTGTGTGCTTTGTAAATGGGCTCTCCTGCGTGACTGCTGCTGATGACCCAAGTGATTTCTGAATGTGGGTGGCCCAACAAGATCCGTAAAAGTTCACCTGCGGTATATCCTGCTCCGCCTACAATTCCTATTTTAATCATTTTGCTATTTGTTTTCAAAGTGAATTAAAGCTCTAACTGACCTTTGTTCACAGTGTTAAAAATTTTTAGATAATTGGAAGAAATGGTGGTGAAACCTTTTACATCATCGCCGCTCCATCCTTTATTAACTTCGCCATAATCGCCCAAACCACTTTTCATGAGATCGTGTTTTGACTCAATTCCAGTAAGCTGGAAATGATAAGGCATCAATTGAATAAAGACTTTACCGCTTACATTGGTTTGTGAGTTTTCCAGGAAAACTTCTATGTCACGCATCACAGGTTCCAAATACATAGATTCGTGCAACAACATTCCGTACCAGTTGCTTAGCTGCTCTTTCCAGTGCATTTGCCATTTTGTGAGTGTGTGCTTTTCTAACAAATGGTGTGCTTTGATAATCAACAGGGGTGCAGCTGCTTCAAATCCCACCCGACCTTTAATGCCAATAATAGTGTCACCAACGTGCGTGTCGCGACCAATGGCATACGAACTGCCAATTCGTTCTACCTCACGAATGGCATCAATCTTCGATGAGAAAGTTTTTCCATTTACCCCTGTCAACTCTCCTTTTACAAATTCCAACTCCAGTTGTTCACCTTTTGTTTTTTTAGGCTGACTGGGATAAGCTTCGTTGGGCAAGGAGAGGTGAGAGGTAAGCGTCTCTTTTCCACCAATGCTCGTTCCCCAAAGTCCTTTATTGATAGAGTATTCCATCTTTTTCCAGTCGCGCACAACTCCTTCCTTTTTTAGATAGTTGATTTCTTCTTCGCGGCTTAATACGGAATCGCGTATGGGGGTTAATATTTCAATTTCAGGTGCAAGTATTTGGAAAGTAAGATCAAAACGAACTTGATCGTTCCCAGCACCTGTACTTCCGTGTGCAATATATTTGGCACCCACTTTACGTGCATATTTCACGATGGCCAATGCCTGAAAAATTCGTTCAGAAGAGACAGAAAGTGGATAGGTGTTGTTTTTCAGCATGTTACCATAGACCATATAACGAATGCACTTGTCATAATAGGTGTCGGTAACATCTAATGCGATGTGTTTTGTAACGCCCAGTGCATAAGCGTTTTTTTCAATCTCCTGAAGTTCTTCGTCTGAAAAACCACCTGTATTGGCGATGGCAGAATAGATTTCAAGATTCTTCTCTTTAGCTAAGAATTTAACGCAGTAGGATGTGTCTAACCCCCCACTATAAGCAATTACTACTTTTTCTTTCATCTGTCTCTAATTTGTTTTTAAGGTCGTATTTTGATTACAGGTAGAATGTGATCTAATTGCTCAGTTTCTCCAAAAGTGAAAAGAGTTGAAAATAACTACCTATAGACTTTATGTTTTTTTAAAATGTAAAAACTCTTTGAATGAAGTTTTTGCTCTTTACTTTCTTATCATCGGCTTTTCCGCTTCCGTTTAGAAAAACAAATTTCTTAAATTTCATCCATCTCTCATAGACTTTTAGTTTTTTTTGCGGAATCTTAGTCTCTTTGGTCATCTCTTCTTTATCTGGATCGTACAACATGCCCGTACACAAACAGTGTTTAAAGTTTGTACGCAACAGAATATCGTAATTTACGCAGCTTTGGCACCCTTTCCAAAACTCCTTGTCGTCGGTTAATTCCGAAAAGGTAACTGGTTTATACCCCAATTCAGAGTTGATTTTCATAACCGCCAAACCTGTAGTTAGACCAAATATTTTTGAATTTGGATAAAGTTTTCGAGATAGATTAAAAGCCCTTTTCTTAATATCTCTGGCCAAACCACGACCTCTGAATTTGTCCACTACGATGAGTCCAGAGTTGGCTACGAATTTGTCGTGCCCCCAAGATTCAATGTAGCAAAAGCCAGCAAACTCTTCATCAATAATGGCGATGATGGCTTTGCCCTCTTTAATTTTCGCACTTACATATTGTGGATCCCGTTTGGCAATTCCTGTTCCCCTAACTTTTGCTGCATCAGAAATGGTCTGCAGAATAACATCTACATATTTGAGATGCTTTTCAGAAGCTATTTGGATAGTAATTTCGTTGTTCATATCGTGTCGTAAAAAAACTGTTTTTAATCTGTTAATTTTGAGCCTCTACTGTTTTACTTTTTATTCCAGGCATAAACTCAGATAAGGCTTGGGCAACTTCTGCTCGACCAACTCCTTCTCGAATTATCAATAAAATCGTGTCGTCGCCGGCAATGGTTCCTATAATTTCAAAAGGGTTACGACTGTCAATGACCGAGGCCAATCCGTTGGCAAAACCGGGTCTGGTTTTTATAACCGCCATAT
Organism: uncultured Alkaliflexus sp.; assembly: GCA_964544795.1. GTDB lineage: Bacteria > Bacteroidota > Bacteroidia > Bacteroidales > Marinilabiliaceae > CAZHHH01. Next base: position 4,166 of record CAZJDS010000196.1, read on the forward strand.
TTCCAGAATAGGCGATGGAGACGAACCCACTTAGAGGAAACTGGTGAAGCGATGTTTCTTCTTCATTTTCTAATGTAGGCGCCTCGGGCATAACATACACATAGCTTCCTTCATGATCGGGCTGCTTGGCCACTTTTAAAGATTTTAAATCGCGCGACAGGGTGGCCTGCGTGGTTTTAACCCCTTTGGTTTCCAAAAAAGCAAGTAGTTCTTCCTGACTACTGACTTTGTTCTCTTCGATAACGCTAATAATAGCATTGACTCTATCGGTTCTGATCTTCATTTTTTGAAGATATTAATTTGTTCGGCATGAATAAATATTCGATAAAGGGACAAATGTATGCATAAAAATTCTTTTATGAAAATCTAATTCTGCTTTTCTTATAACATTTAAGTTCTTTTAGCGATTGGCGTTGGAGGTTGATAATAGATTCATTATATCTATATCTTTTTATTTTGGATGGATGTGGATATATATGCACCTGGTTTAAAAAAAAAGATCTTCTTTTTATAGAAAATGGGTAAAGATGGAGTAACTTTACAGCCATAAAACGTAATTGATTATCTAATAGATTAATACGAACTGATCGATGAAAAAGCAAGTGAATAAAGTAGTTGTTTTAGGCTCAGGGGCATTAAAAATTGGTGAAGCTGGAGAGTTTGATTATTCTGGTTCGCAAGCCTTAAAGGCGCTGAAAGAAGAAGGGATTTATACGATTCTCATCAATCCAAATATTGCCACAGTGCAAACATCGGAGCAATTGGCTGATAAAATT
>CAZJDS010000197.1:0-4900 GCA_964544795.1 uncultured Alkaliflexus sp.
ATGGATCTACTATGATGCGTCCTTTGGTCATGGATTTTAGGGAGGATGAAGATGCACTTAAAGTGCCTTATCAATATATGTTTGGTAAATCCATGTTGGTAGCTCCTATAACTGAACCTGGTATTTCTAAATGTGATGTATATCTGCCTGCATCTGCTGGATGGTACAACTTCTGGAGCGGTGAGTATTTTCAGGGAGAACAAACCATTGAATCAGATGCCCCTCTAAATCTTCTACCTTTATTTGTTGAAGCTGGATCCATACTTCCAATGGGAGACTTTGTTCAATATGCAGAAGAAAAGCCTGCCGATGAACTTGAAATACGCATATATCAGGGTGCCAATGGTGAATTCACATTGTATGAGGACGAAGGAGATAGTTATAATTACGAGAAAGGTCTTTATTCTACTATCACTTTTACATGGGACGATGCCTCAAAGACTTTGATAATCAGCAATAGCAAAGGTGCTTTTCCAGGAATGCTTACCGAACGTAAATTCAATATTGTTTTGGTCGATGGAAGTAATGGTTTTGGTATAGACAAAGCTGTCGATTTTGACACAGAAGTGGTTTACACTGGAAAAAGAGTTGAAGTTAACCTGTGATTAAATATAGATGAAAATGTTAAAACGAAGAATAAGTATTCAAATGATTAAATGGGTCTTATTTATTACACTATCCATTTTTATAGTATCTCCTGTTTTTTCACAAAGTGCGGTTCTGCATTCGCCTAATAAGAAAATTGATGTAGCCCTATTTTGTCAGCAGAATGGGAATAGTGGGAATTGGTATTTACAGGTTGATTATAACAATAATAACAAATCATCTGTAGTTATTCCTCGGATTGATTTGGGACTTTCTCGAAGTGATCAAGATTTTTCAAAAGATCTTAAATTACTTAAAACGAAGAAGGTGAAATTAGTCACCGAAGAATATCATGCCTTGCATGGGAAAAGAAGTCAACGCAGTAACTCAGCAAATGAAGTGGAAATTTTATTTGAGAATGCCGATAAAGCAAAAATAAATCTTATTATCAGAGCATACAACGATGGAGTTGCCTTTCGCTATGCCTTTCCAGAGAAAGAAGGGACTTTTACCATAAATGATGAGTTGACTGCCTATCAAGTTCCAGATAGTGCCACGCGTTGGTTGCAAAAGTTCGATCTTTCTAACGAAGATCTCTATACCAAAATAGCAGATGACAGTAAACAGCAAGATTGGGGTTATCCGGCTTTATTTAAATCACCAGATCAAGAGTGTTGGTATCTTATTCATGAAGCCGATGTTGACGAGCACTATTGTGCTACAAAACTTAGTAACCGAGGAGATTCATTTGCTTATAAAGTGACCCTTCCACAACCACACGAGGGAGAAGGAGAAGCCTTGCCTACCGTTAGTCTTCCTTGGGAATCGCCATGGCGTGTTATTGTTATAGGTGGTTTGTCCGATATTGTTGAATCGACTCTGGTGGAGGATGTTTCAACACCTTCTGTTCTATCAAATACAGATTGGATAAAACCAGGTTTGGTCTCATGGAATTATTGGTCAGACAACCACGGTACCCGAGATTTTCAAACGGTGCGTAATTTTACTGACTTGGCGGCTTCTATGGACTGGCCCTACACCTTGTTCGACTGGGAGTGGGATGCAATGAACAACGGCGGTAATGTTGAAGATGCTGCAAAGTATGCTCTTTCAAAAGGAGTTAAACCTTTAATATGGTACAACTCGGGGATGTTCAAATGGATTACTGCAACACCCATTGATAGGATGAAGACCCATGAAAATAGGATGAAGGAGTTTGCTTGGTTAAAAAGTCTGGGCTTTGTTGGAGTGAAAGTTGATTTTTTTCTTAGTGAAAAGCAGTATATGATTCAATATTACCTTGACATTCTTAAAGACGCTGCTAAGTTCGAGATGATGGTTAATTTTCATGGTTCTATTGTGCCCAGAGGCTGGGCTCGAACATATCCCAACCTAATGACTATGGAGTCTGTTAGAGGTGCTGAATGGTATAACAATAATGGTGAATTCACAACAACGGCACCCGAACATAATTCGGTAATTCCTTTTACTCGTAATGTAGTGGGTTCTATGGATTATACACCAGTTACGTTTACAAATTCGCAGTATCCCCATATCACATCTTACGGACATGAACTTGCTTTGAGTGTTGTTTTTGAATCAGCTCTTCAGCACATGGCAGATCGTCCTGAAGGTTATTACAATCTACCAGATGCTGCAAAAGTTTTTTTAAGAGAGGTGCCTGTTGCTTGGGATGATACTAAGCTTGTTGATGGATACCCTGGTCGTGATATCGTTATTGCGCGTAGAAAAGGTGAGCTTTGGTATATAGGAGGTTTAAATTCTGAAGACAAGGAGAAAAAGCAAACAGTTGGCTTTGATTTTTTGCCAGAAGGGGTAAAATATAAGCTTTCCATCATAGCGGATGGGGATCACGATAAAGATTTTTCTATCTTGTACATGATAGTTGATAAAGAGAGCGAGATAGATGTAAGAATGCTCCGTAGAGGCGGATTTTCAGCCAGTTTAAAACCAATAAAACTATAATTAATTTTATCAATATGAGAACTGATTTTAATTCTTTCAATTTTAGGAAAGGCTTGTTTGTCTTTATAAGTTTTTTATTCTCAATAAATCTTTGGGCGCAACAATATCCTTTCCAAAACCCAGATTTAAGTTCCGAAGAGCGGGCTAAAGACTTGATTTCAAGACTTACGGTTGAAGAGAAGTCTGCCTTGCTTTGCGATCAGAGTGACGCTATTCCTCGTTTAGGAATTAATAAGTTCAACTGGTGGAGTGAAGCCTTACATGGTTTTGCCAACAACGATAGTGTTACCGTGTTCCCACAGAACATTGGGATGGCTGCTTCTTTTAACGATGAGTTGGTCTATCGTATTTTTGATGCCACCTCAGATGAAGCAAGAGCAAAATATCATAAGTCTCAGCGCTTGGGGGAAGAAAACCGCAGATTTTTAAGTCTTTCGGTATGGACTCCCAATGTTAATATATTCCGTGACCCACGCTGGGGACGGGGACAAGAAACATACGGTGAGGATCCCTATTTGATGACTCGAATGGGGGTGCAGGTGGTTAAAGGATTGCAAGGACCAGAGGATGCCAAGTATCGAAAATTATTGGCATGTGCCAAACACTATGCAGTACATTCCGGTCCTGAATGGAGTCGCCATGAACTAAATCTTAACAATGTAAGTCCTCGCGAGTTCTACGAAACTTATATGCCTGCCTTTAAATCGTTGGTACAGGATGCCGACGTGCGCCAAGTGATGTGTGCTTATCAAAGGCTTGACGATGAGCCATGTTGTAGTAATACAAGGCTTCTGCAACGTATTCTTAGGGATGAATGGGGCTACAAATATTTAGTAGTGGCCGATTGTGGTGCCATCACAGATTTTCATACAACACATAATATCTCATCTGGACCTGTACATGCTGCTGCTACAGGATTAATGGCAGGAACCGACTTAGAATGTATTTGGGATAATTACCATTACAAAATGTTGCCCGAAGCCATTGAAAAAGATTTAATTAAGGAAGAAGATATCGATCGTAGTTTGCTACGTGTACTGATTGGCCGTTTCGATCTTGGTGATATGGATGATGACGCCATCGTTCCGTGGGCACAAACTCCTATGTCGATTGTTAATAATGAAGAGCATCGACAGTTGGCATATCAAATGGCTCAGGAGTCAATGACTTTGCTTTATAATAAGAACAATACGCTTCCTTTAAGTAAGTCGTCAGTAGAAAAAATAGCAGTTATTGGACCCAATGCGGATGATGCTGAAATGCTTTGGGGCAATTACAATGGTACGCCAGTTCGAACCATCACTATTTTAGAGGGTATAAAGTCAAAAATATCATCAGATAAAATATTTTACGACAAAGCAGTAGATCTTATTGACGATAAAGTAACAATAAGTTATTTTTCAAGAGGTTCTATTGATGGCAAACAAGGTTTTAAAGCTACTTACTGGAACCATCCCGACTTTGAAGGCAATGCAGTTGCTGTGCAACAATTGACTAACTCAGTAAAACTTACCGCTGCTGGGCAGCATGAGTTTGCACCAGGAGTGAAACTTGAAGATTTTTCAGCGAAATATGAAACTGAATTTATCCCAACTGTAACCGAAGAGCTTGTGTTTAAGGGGGGTGCAACCGGATTCTTCGAATTCAAAGTGAATGGAGAAATCTTAGAAACTTATACCAATTGGAGAACTTTACCAACAAGAATTCCTTTTAAGGTAGAAGCAGGTAAAAAGTACAAAATAGAGATTCGCTATGCCCAGCGTGAAAACTGGCAAGCTAATGTTGAATTGGATTTTGGTAGGGAAGAAAATGTTGATTATGCATCGCTTATTAAAAGATTGGAAGGTATAGAAACCGTTGTATTTGTCGGTGGGCTTTCAGGTCATTTAGAAGGCGAAGAGATGCCAGTTTCCTTTCCAGGATTTAAAGGAGGTGACCGCACCAATATTGACTTGCCATCTGTTCAGGTTGCATATTTGAAAGCTTTGAAAGATGCTGGTAAAAAGGTTGTATTTGTTAACTGCTCTGGTTCTGCCATTGGTTTTGGTCCCATACTTGAATCCACAGATGCCATTCTTCAAGCCTGGTATGGCGGCGAATCTGGTGGACAAGCTGTTGCAGATGTGCTCTTTGGTGATTACAATCCCTCAGGTAAACTGCCTGTTACTTTTTATGCAAATTCTGATAATTTGGGCGATATTGAAGATTATTCAATGAAAGGTAAAACTTATCGTTATACCACCGATCATCTTTTTCCCTTTGGATTTGGATTGAGCTACACAAACTTCGAAATTGGTAAGGCTAAGCTTAGCAAAAAAACCAAGAAGGT
>CAZJDS010000198.1:0-4855 GCA_964544795.1 uncultured Alkaliflexus sp.
CGGGCTTTTCTCGCTGAGTTAAGTTGAAGCATTTATTGAAACTGTAGTAAAATTCTATCACCAATTGTTTTATCTGTAAATGATTTGTTGGGGAATGGGAAAATGGTACGATATCGACATACCGATACAATTCAAAATAATATTTTTTTACCTATTACGTTGAGAAATCAAATTGTAGAAAGAACATTACCCACAACTATTCAATTCATAATTGATAAAATTGATTCTCTGCAAGGTCGGAATATCTATCCAAACGGATGGATATTGTCGAACTTGTCTTTGCAAATATCAGAATTTACAAAAGAATTGATAAACTTACCTTGAATCGCCGTCTGCACAATGGTATTTTTCTACAGATTCGTTAGATTTCTTTCTACTTTCCCACCATGCCTTAACAGCATTGATTATTCCATTGACATATTTATCACGTGTTAATTGTGTTTGTACCGGATGATATGCGTTAATATAGATTCTTTCATCAGAACAGTATATATCTATCCCATCGCCCATGCTTTTCTTAAAAACCGTCAAATCCATATCGTTAAAGAAATATCCAAGTGTATTTCCACCGATAATTATATTAGGATTATATAAGTCGATTTGTTTAAAAAGAATTTCCCTATTCTCTTTATATGCTTTTGAGAGTGTGCTCCATGGTGTCCTACGAAACCCAGGTAATTTCTTAATATTTATATAAGCGATTCGTTTAAGGATCATCGTCATTTGAGGATCATCTCGGATATAATCCATATCTTCATATTGTTTGAAGTTATTTAATATCCCATAAGTTGTATAAATAATTGGTTGGAAAGTTCTATTCTTTCCTATTTCAATCAAGTTCTGATTGATATCAGAAAAAAGCTTCCAGCCACCCCCACTGCAATCCTCTCCATCATATGGTTCTTTCAGAATCCAAAGAATTTTAATTTTCTCATTGTAGTAAATATCAATATCAGTTACGCCATCAAAGATTGGTTCAGATTTACCACTTTCATCGATACAATGTTTTTCAATTAATGCATCTAGAGTCGCACATTGTATTTTGAATTCTACTATATCATATTTCATAACTATAATACTTCCTTTATCTTTATTAGTACTTCAGCTTACAGAATCGATTCAAGTTAAAGAGGTGTTATTTTTATCAACTTAAATCAATACCAAATTCTATATTTAATTTATGATTTAATTTGGGTTTGGTTAATTCATATTGCTCATTTGTATGGACATGTTCATTAGCTAATAGTTCGGGAAGTTCATTTAAAAAATAAGACTCAATCAATATATCACTGCTATCGTCATTACTTTTATCTTCATCTGAATCATTTTCATGTTCCCCAAGTAGTTCGGTATTTTGATATGACCAAGTAATATGGGATTTTCTTGTTATAATCAATTCATTTTTTGCTCTTGTTAAAGCAACATAAAGTACTCTTCTTTCTTCTTCAACATCATCATTATCATTTACTGCAAATGAAGGCGGGTATGCTCCTGTGGAAACATTTTGTATATAACAAACTTCACGTTCAGTTCCTTTTGCTGAATGAATTGTTATTATAGTTACAATATCATCGTTTTCTTTCCTGTCTCTTTCTGAATTAAAAATCGGATCAAGTATATATTCTTCAAGGAACTCTAGTATTGAAGTATGTTTATCTGCGAGCTTTTTAACAAACTCAAAATCTTTTCGTCGTTTTTCCCAGTCTTGGTTTTTATATTTTTCAAAAAGTAATGGAGTCATCAATGTGACAGCTTTAGAAATAATTTTTGAGACCGAAGTTTCTACCTTTAGTAATTTTTTAATTACCAATGTCAGTTCAGTCGTACCTGCACTGTCATTATCTAATACTTCGATAGAATTGAAAATATTATCATACTGTAAAACCTTGTTAATAATTTTACTGGCTCTCACTTCACCAATACCTGGCCAAAGTGTAAGATATCGCATCCATCCTATTTCATCTTGATTATTTCCAATTAGCCTCAAAACAGAAAGTACATCTTTTACGTGTGCAGACTCGAACAATTTTGTACCACCAATAAAAACATAAGGAATTTCTTTTGTAAGTAGTGCACCTTCAACTGTACGTGCTGAAAAGCTTGAACGAACTAATATCATATGTTCTTTCCATAAACTTCCAGCTTTTCTTCGTTTTATTAAGTCTTCAGCGATCCAGCGTCCTTCTTCCCATTCATTGCTGAACGTATGAATTTCTGGAATATGTCCTTTCCCTCTCATGGCATTTAATTTTTTATTATAATTAATATTGCTTTTTGTTAATAACCAATTTGAAATATCTAAAATTTCCTGTGTTGATCTGTAATTATCTTCTAATTTCAAGATTGTCGAATTAGGTAATCGTTTCTTAAAGCTATGTACATTTCTAAAATCAGCACCTCTAAAGCCATAAATTGATTGAGCGTCATCTCCTACACAAAATAATTCAACATGTTTTGTTAATGGCTCCAGTAGTTCCCATTGCAAGGGATTTGTATCTTGCATTTCATCTACTAAAATGTGGTCGTACTGTGATCCAACCCAACTGCAAAGATCTTTGTGCTGATTAATACCTTTTGCTACAATATCAAGAATATCATCATAATCTAGATAATTTCTACTTCTCTTTTTAAGCTCATAATCCTTCATTATTTGTGCTATAACTTTTTTATGGTTATAGTATACTAATAATTTTTTTTTCAATGATTTATCTAAAGATGTGCAAGTATTTCTTGTATAGGAATATAAATCACAAATTTCACCAGCTGTTGGAAAGCTACCTCTTGCTTTTTTTCCCCTTAGAAGTTTGAACAACTGAAGCTGATCATCTCTATCTATGACTGTAAAATTTTTAAATCCGAAAGCTGTAGGGGCATGCCTTATTATTGAAGTACACCAAGTATGAAATGTAGAAGCTCTTAATCCATGACTACTATCACCAAGATGAGTTTTTACCCTTTCAACAATTTCAGAAGCAGCTCTTCGAGTAAATGTTAATATTTGAATGCGATCAGGGTTGATACCTTGATCAATTAAAAAAGCAGCTCTCGCAATTATTGTTTTTGTTTTTCCACAACCAGCTCCTGCCAACACAAGAGCGTGGCTCTTTAGATGTGTAGCAGCAATTTTTTGACTTTTATTTAATTCTGATAGTAATTGTTCTACTGACATTTCTTTTCCTTTATCTTGTCACTATAAAACAGCATTTCTTGCAAATCATCTTTTTTTTATTATACACTAAACCGCCTAATAACGCAAATAACGTTTTTTTTAATATTAGTATAGCTAAGTGAAAAAATTAATAATGTTTATTTCGATAATTTACACTAAGATGAACCAGAGCAAAGAGAACATGAAAAGAAGCCTATTAAAAACCAAATAAGCACCTTAAAAAATCAAAATTATTCTTTAAGAAAGCAAAACCTTTAGTCATAAAACTCTCCAATGTTTTTATTTTACGCTTCACGAGAGCGAAGTCCATCTAACATTCCCTTAACTTGCGAGTCGGGCTTTTCTCGCTGAGTCAAGCCGAAGCAGTTGTTACCCATCTGCCTTCTTGCGATATTTTGTCATTCGGCCAGATCCAGATGATTCAATCTTATTATCATCTAGCAGCTGTTTCAAATCTCTACTGGCTGTTGCAGTCGATATTCCCTTGCAGATTTTCATATACTCCTTTCTATCAAACCAATCATTTAATTCCGATAAGGCATACTCAATTCGTTTTGTATAATTTGGATTCGGTGTTTTTGTTTCATCAATAGTTTCACGCAATGATTTATTAATTACTTCCAGCATAAACTCAATAAATCTTGTCGAAGTCCCTGAACTATCTGAAATCTCAAGAACTGAATAATATTCTTCTTGATTATCTTTTATCACCTTTTCTATCGGAACAAATTCAAAAATTGGATTTATTTTCATTAAAAGGCGTGTCTGCCAATATCTTCCCATTCGACCATTTCCATCTTCAAATGGGTGAATAAACTCCATTTCATAATGGAAAACACAGCTTTTTATTATTTCCAAATCATCATCCGTTTTCAGATATAGAAAAAGATCATTCATCAATCCAGGTACCATATCATATCCTGGTGCAATATGGGAAACTTGTTTTCCTTTTAATATTCCTACTTGTGACCTTCGAAATTTCCCTGGATTATCTACCAATCCATTCATTAATACATTATGAGCTCTTAAAAAATCTTTGATTTGATATGGATTAAACTCGTTGAGTTGATCATATGCTTTAATAGCGTTCTGCACTTCCAGAATATCTTTTTTGGGACCAACTACACGAGTGTTTTCGATAATCGCAGTAACGTGCTTAATATTTAAAGTATTACCTTCTATTGCTAATGAAGAATGGATTGTTTTTATTCGATTTTGTTTTCGCAGTCTTGCTTCTGGCTTAACAAGCATAAGACTTTGGCAAATGCCAAGAGCCTCTGTTATCTGCCCATATAATTCCAGTATTTTGCGACTTATCTCATAAGGTGGTTTCATATAGTACATGATAGTATCAAATGATACTATTGTCAAGGTTATTATTTTTCGTTATCTACCTCGATTAAAATGACCCTTTTTTAAGCTCTTAGATGGGATTTTCGATATTAGACTTATGAGCTAGAATTGCTTTTGAAACACTTGAAATAAAATCTTCATACTTTTCATCCATCCAATCAATTTTTTGGTCTGATAAACTTTCTGTAATTTCCATATTTCTCCATGAACAAACATCTTGTCAAATTTTTTTCTAACTAAGCAATATTATTACATTATACATTAGCCTGTTCAATTACAAATCTGGATTAAACTTTTTAAGTTCAATTGTCGGTAGATATTTATAATGCTTGT
>CAZJDS010000199.1:0-4815 GCA_964544795.1 uncultured Alkaliflexus sp.
AGTCACCAATATCCAACAAACGCTTAAAAACCTTGTTGTACATGGTTTTATCCTCGCCCGCACAAATATCGTCACGTCGAACATAGATCTGCATACGTCCTTTGCTGTCCTTAATCTCTGCAAACGAAGCACTTCCCATAATGCGGCGACTCATAATCCGTCCCGCCATAGTTACCTCTGCAAACTTTTCAGGCGCAGCATCAAACCCATCCAAAACCTCTTTCGACAAATGCGTTACAGGAAATTCCGCCGCTGGATAGGCATTCACACCCAACTCTTCCAACTCCTTCAAACTCGCACGACGAATTTGTTCCTGCTCACTCAATTCATGATGACCCATTGTATATAGTATCCTTTGTTATTAAAAATCATTTTAGCGCACTCCAAGCAAACTGCAAAGATAAATCCAAATTTCCCAAATTAAAAGCTATAAGCAAAAACCTTCATCATTAAATCCTCAAAACCAAGCCGATTCAACTTATTTTGGGCGTGCCCCTCGTTCCTCGGGTCGGGCTTTCCGTTGCAACTCCTCGCTCCCATTCAGTTTCATCAAAAACAACCAAACAACTTCAAAATCACAGCTTTCACTCAAACAACCCATCCACATTTCCGCTGTGGGGTTTCCACTTCTATCCCTCACGCAATCTACAACCACAGCCATTCTTCTTTTCCAAAAAGAGATCTTCTCAACCAATCCATTTTAACAATAATATTATTGAACCATCCGCCCACTCATTGGTTTATGTTATTCAAAGCAGATCATATAAACAGCACCTTTCAGCCCTATCAAACACATGTTTTTTTAATAATTGCCAAAAAAAACTGATATTTGCAATAATTTACAACGCCAGAAGCTTCTGGAGATCACATAAAATATAAGCCAATAGCAATGCTAAATATACGAGAAGAACGTCTGTTACTAAATCAAGAACGCAAACAAAAGCGAAGATCCAAACCAGACTGGTTAAAAGTTCAACTGCCCAACAGCGCCGATTACAACTGGATGAATAAAACCATCCGCGACCATAAACTGCACACCATCTGCACCAGCGGAAAGTGCCCCAACTCAGCCGAGTGCTGGGGAGCAGGAACTGCAACATTTATGATCCTTGGCAACATCTGCACACGCGCTTGCAAGTTTTGCAACGTACCTACAGGAAGACCCGAAGCAGTGGACACTTCTGAGCCAGAGCGCATTGGTCGCTCCATCCAGATCATGAAATTAAGACATGCCGTCATCACCTCCGTAGATCGTGACGACTTGGAAGACGGCGGAGCAGGCATCTGGGTAGAAACCATCCAGAAAGTGAAAGAGATGAACCCTGGAATCACCCAAGAAGTGCTTATCCCTGACTTTCAAGGAATGACCAATCTGGTGCAAATGATCATCGATGCAAAACCAGAGGTAATCAGCCACAACTTAGAAACGGTTCGCAGACTCACACCTCAAATTCGTTCACGCGCCAAATACAATGTAAGTCTGTCCGTACTAAAATACATTACCGATGCAGGTATGGTATCCAAATCAGGTCTCATGCTGGGCTTGGGCGAAAAAGAACACGAAGTTCTTGAAGCCATGGATGACTTAGCAGCTGTGGGCGTAAAGGTTCTCACCATTGGTCAATATCTTCAGCCTTCGAAAAAGCACTTAGAAGTACAAGAGTATGTGACTCCTGAACAGTTTAAATTCTACGAAGAAGAAGGTCTAAAAAGAGGGTTTAAGTATGTTGAGAGTGGTCCACTTGTGCGCTCATCTTACCATGCAGAAAAACACATCAATGCACTAAAGATCTAATGATGTAATCATGCGATCAAATCGTCAGACAGAGTTCAACAGATCAATTAAAATGCACTATGCAAAATATTACCCAATTCGAGAACCTGGGCATCATCGATTATAAAAAAGGGTGGGATTATCAAGAGAAGTTGTTCGATGAAACGATTCTTATCAAAACGCACAATCGGGATTACCCGAATGATATTAAGTCCACTACACATCGACTCCTCTTTTGCGAGCATCCGCATGTGTTTACTTTAGGTAAGAGTGGTGCACCTTCCAATCTACTCATCACCGATGAGCTATTGAAAGAAATTGATGCCGTCTTCTACAAAATAAATCGTGGCGGCGACATCACTTATCACGGACCAGGTCAAATTGTAGGCTACCCTATTTTTGATTTAGAGGCAATGCACTTGGGCATCAAAGAGTACATCCACAAATTAGAAGAAGCAGTAATTCTCACCCTACAGGAATATGGAATAACTTCCACCCGTTTGGATGACGCAACTGGCGTTTGGCTCGACACAGATCAACCCGAAAAAACAAGAAAAATTTGCGCCATAGGTGTTCGAGCCAGCCGTTATGTTTCTATGCATGGTTTCGCATTCAACGTAAACACCAATCTTGATTACTTCAGATACATCCATCCTTGCGGTTTCATCGACAAAGGGGTTACTTCTTTGCAAAAAGAACTTGGTCGTGAAGTAGATATGAAAGAGGTGCAAGAACGTCTTCTCAAGCATATAACAGAACTTTTCCAATTGAACGTGAAGGGACATCTTTGAAATTGAATAAATCCATAAAATGCTGCTCCTACGGAGCTACTCACAAACACATGGATATTCTGCTACAAAAATGACGCACCGATGGTGCTGAAAAAACAACATCCCAATAAATTCTGCGAAAGATTCAAATAGTTAATGATATAACCCAATATTCGAATAAACTTCACACGTAAATTGAACCATAAAAAAATTCACAAAACCCCAGAGGGGCGTGATCTTTGTAAAGAACCATCCCAGCAAACATAAAATCCCGTAGGGATGACATTTGTTTTGAGAATCAGATTGATACCGTCAATTTACAATTCGTGTTAATTCGTGGTTTTGCTTTTAGTATATCCCAAGCTTGAATTGAAAAAGATTTGCATCAATTCATAATTTGTCATTAATAATCAGTGTTTTTAGAGGTTCTGCTATATTACAATCAACTATGTAACCAAACAGCTTTCAATCAACAAAAACAGATAAAACCTTCAATTTTATTAAAATTTATCAAAGTAACATTAATGAACACAACTTAAACCAATGACTACACCGCCAAAAATGCTATATTTGTAAATTACGCATCAAAGAACTACTTTGATGAAACTATTTATATTTCAACTGATTTTAGATCTTTTCAACAAGAAACTTTAAATCGGTCTCATAATACAACCAAATCCCTAAATGAATAAGCGTTGGACCATAAAAGAAAAAATGGATGCTGAACTGGTGGATGCTTTAAGCAAATCCATCAATGTAAACCGCATATTGTCCGAGCTTCTCATCCAACGAAACATAACCAACTTCGATGATGCCAAGGCATTCTTTCGCCCTTCTTTAGCCAATCTGTACGATCCCTTTTTGATGCAGGATATGGACATAGCCATTGATCGCTTAGAGTCGGCAATGCGAAATGGTGAGCGTATTCTCATTTATGGTGATTACGATGTGGACGGCACTACTTCCGTCGCTTTGGTTTTTTCATTTTTGAGCCGTTACTACTCTAATTTAGATTTTTACATTCCCGATAGATATTTAGAAGGTTACGGAATTAGCACTAAAGGAGTAGAATATGCCGCAAGTAGTGGCGCTCGACTGGTAATCTCTTTGGATTGTGGAATTAAAGCCGTGAACAGAATAAGAGATGCCAAAAAACTGGGCGTGGACTTTATTGTTTGTGATCACCACACTCCTGGCGAAGAACTTCCTGTAGCCGTTGCTTGCTTAGACCCCAAACGTACCGACTGTAACTATCCAGACAAAAACCTATCGGGTTGTGGCGTAGGATTCAAGTTTTTACAAGGATTCTGCCAAAAAAGAAAAATTCCAGAAGAAATTCTCTTCTCCTACCTCGATTTGGTGGCTGTCAGTATCGCTTCAGATATTGTGCCTATATCGGGTGAAAACAGGATATTAGCGTATTTTGGATTGAAAAAACTCAACGAAAATCCTGGCATGGGGTTGCGGAGCATCATCCGAATTGCCAATATGGAAAATCGGGAGTTTCTCATCAGCGACATTGTATTTAAAATTGGTCCACGTATCAACGCAGCGGGCAGAATTGAATCAGGGCGTGATGCGGTAGAACTTTTGATCAGCAAAGATGAGAAGCTGGCTTCCTCCTTGGGGCAAAACATCGACCAATTTAATGAAACCAGAAAAAATCTGGATCGGTCTACCACACAAGAAGCATTGGAAATGATCGATTCCAATCCGCAATTACAAGCACAGAAATCCACCGTACTTTTCAAACACGATTGGCACAAAGGTGTGATTGGAATTGTAGCTTCCCGATTGATTGAGAAGTATTACCGCCCCACCATAATTCTTACCCAGGGCATGGGCATGGCCACAGGATCTGGACGATCGGTAGTTGGGTTTGACATTTACAAAGCCATAGAATCTTGCAGCGATTTGCTCGTTAATTTTGGCGGACACATGTATGCGGCAGGTCTCACCATGAAAAGTGAAAACATCCCTCTGTTTTCAGAACGGTTTGAAGAGTATGTGCAAGCAAACATTACCGAAGATCAACTCATCCCTCACATTGAGATTGATGCTGAAATACTTTTACGCGACATCACCCCAAAATTCTTTGATATTTTAAAGCAGTTTACCCCTTTTGGCCCTGAAAACATGAAGCCCACTTTCATTACTCGCAGTGTGAGAGATTATGGCACCAGCAAATTGGTGGGAAAAGACCGTGATCATCTCAGACTTGAGGTAATTGAAGACGAATCAGGCTCCATCATTCAAGGCATTGGTTTCAAT
>CAZJDS010000200.1:0-4799 GCA_964544795.1 uncultured Alkaliflexus sp.
AGATCCCACAAAATCGGTTTTTAATTTTTTATGGCAAAATGTTAAAGCAGCTTTAATAGGGATAATGACGTGAGCTTGTGCCCCTAAGTAGTTCTTTTTTAGGGTTGTTTTTATTACATGCTGCTAAATAGCTTCTCTAATTGCGTTCTATTTGGTGTTTCTCTTTTATTGCACAAGAGTTGATGCCAAAAAGTTTATAAATAGGGCAAAAGCTAACGAAACTGGTTAGTAAGAGCACTCCAGCGGCAATCAAAAGTACAATACCTAAAGTTCCAAAAACAATCCCTTTATAATAGAGAATTCCAACTATTACAGCAATTATCACTCTGATAATTCTGTCTGCAGTACCTATGTTTTTTTTCATTTCCTTATATTTTTATTGATCCAGTTATAAATTTACGGATTAGAAAATATAAATGCAATCTTCTTAGTCATCATTTGTTGACAAATTTATAGACGTTAGTTGCATACTATTTTCAATTATAACGTTTCTCAACAATTCTAATCTGGGCTAAAGTCCGATGGGAACGCAATGAAGTACCCCCGGATAAAACCCGGAGATAGTTAAGGATGCCCCAAAACCTCTTTATATAACTAGGCACGGCATTCATGCCGTGTAACATTGCGTAACGTAAATCGGTTTTAACCAAAACATAAGTTTTCTAAATTGTTATTTGCCGATTTTTTTTCTAAGATCTAAGCACGGGAGGATGTTCTTTTTAATAAAACCATAAGTCGCTTTAATAATGATATTGTTATATGTATTTATTTACTGACCTTATTAAATTTTAATTTTTCCACTTTACTGTCTTTTTTATTTTTTTAATGGTTGTTTTATTATCACTTCTTGAAAAGTCGTTAATTTATTGGTTGTTTAACCGTGGTTTGTTTAAAAGGCGCTATTCTTACTACGGAGTTTTTTTATCAAATAATTATTGGTGTTGTTTTGGAGTGTACACTACATTATCAATGTATTCAGATAATACATAATAAAATAGTAAATTGCCACTTGAAATTTTTAATAACCGAACATAAATAGCCTCAATAATTGTTTTTTATAAAACTAACCGATTGAGATCTTCTACTCTGATAAAAAAATGATACGAACTCTAATATTGGTAGGTTTAGGTGGAGGCATAGGTAGTGTATTTCGTTATTTAACTACATTTTATGTAACTAAATATTTTCAGGCCGCTTTTCCTTGGGGTACTCTAATTGTTAATATTTTGGGTTCCCTGATAATTGGTTTGTTGCTTGGGCTTTTTGCTCGAGGAGGGCTGCCTCATCCTGATTTTAAGTTTTTGTTTGTAGCAGGCTTTTGTGGTGGCTATACAACCTTTTCGGCTTTTTCATTAGAGAGTATTACTTTATTTCAATCTGGCAACTCATTTCTGGCTCTTCTATATATTGCAGCAAGCGTGCTGATTAGTTTGTTTGTTGTTTGGATTGGGTTGACAGTGATGAAATTGTGATGAGGAGACGTATGAAAATCACGGATTGAAGATCAAAGAATTTAATTGACGAAAATTAATGATAATGAGATCTCTTTTGGATAGAAAAATGGTTTTATTACAACTCATCCTATCAATTGCTACTTTGAAGAAATAATTAAATTTTATTGATTAATATTGTTCTGTTGTTTATGGATTTAATGCTTTTTTAGAATGAATTCAACCGATCTCTCTAAATACGATAACAGTTGGTATCACCCTAAAAGAGGCGTAGTGGTGCGAATTTTATGGTTTTTGATTAATGTACTCTTTTTCATTAATCCACTGCAGCCTTTTTCGGGTATGAAGGTGTTTTTATTACGGCTTTTTGGTGCAGGGGTGGGACAAGGAGTAATTGTAAAACCAGGCGTTAACATTAAATATCCCTGGCATCTTACAATTGGTGACAACTCATGGTTGGGCGAAAATGTTTGGATTGACTCACTGTGTGCCGTTACCATTGGGCGTAATTGCTGTCTTTCGCAAGGCTCTATTATTATTACAGGCAATCATGACTACAAGTCGACTACGTTTGATTTAAAGGTGGAACCAGTTGTTTTAGAAGATGGTGTTTGGTTAGGAGCTGGTAGCATGGTTACTCCTAATGTTACCTGCTACTCTCATTCTGTGCTTTCCGCCGGAAGTGTAGCTTCTTCAGATCTTGAGCCTTATTTTGTATATCGTGGTAATCCTGCGGTTAAAATTCGATCACGTAATCTTTAAAAATCCCAGTAGAAGTTGTTTAGTGAAGTTCGTAAAGAGAAATTTAGAAATGCTTGTGAAACATCTTCCAAAGAATTGGAATGTTTTCTCTGACGAATCTCTAAGGCAATATTCATATTGTTTTTTGGGTTGATGAGGAATGAGATAGAACCTGTAAGATTGTAAATGTTGGTTCTTAAACCTTGCCCAATGGTATGTCCATATTCATAAGGTCGGTAGTTGATATTATTGGGTATATAAATGTCTCCACCAAAACTGGTGTTATTATCAAAGTCTTTCCCATGTAGCCCGATCATAGTTTCAAAAGTAAAATACCAACGTCCTGCTCTATAATTTAGGAACGAAACACTTTCACGAAAATTCGCTCCTAAAGGATGTGCTAACTCTTGGTTTAGATGTCCATAATTGGTAATGGCTTCGTAGTGTGAATAGGTGTAGGGTCTCACCTGATTGTATTCAGTCTGAAAATCCAAATTCTGAATACCTAAAAAATTGTAGTTTTTAAATCCCAGCTGAAATCCTTGTTTGTTGGCCCACCATTTTTTTCCGCTAAAGACTTCATCTTGCTTAAATTCCCCCATGACAAACTGCCCATAAAGAGCAGCATCTTTCCAAGGAATAAATTTCATATTTACGCCCATGGTCATGTTGTCTGGCGACCCCACTGCATGTTCAGCAGGTCTGAAAACCATCAATGGCATTAAGTACATCATATCAACTCCTCGGTATCCTGTTGAATCTTGAGCGGCATAGATCACACTTTCAAATAGACCGATAGTGAATCGTTTTCCAATATTCCAAGAGAGATAATGAAAGGCACCATATTTATATTCCAATCTATCGTCGTTGTAAAGATAGTTGGCTGGTATGTGTTGAAATTGCCCAAAAAAAGCCATGTATTGTACTTTCATAAAAGTGGCAGTCATTTTTACATACGGATAGCTGTATGTGTTGTCCGATAAGAGCAGACTTCTGTATCCATCGCCAATAAAATTTTTACCATAACCAGCTTGCAAATTGATCCACTCTCCTGCGTTGAAGGAAAGGTAACCTGTACTTTGCGAATAGTCGCGTTCATTATCTTGTATTCGCTTTACTCGTCCTTGACCTGGTAAAACATCTCGTTTGTAGATATAATCATTCATATACCCTGCGTAAACGCCTTGGTTTTCATAGATGTCCACATAAAAAGAGAGGTTTTCTCCTAACTCACCTTCAATCATGGCACCACGGGTGTTGATCCAAGTTTTCTTTCCAGAATCCATCTCTTTTCCCAACTGAAAATTAAAAAGAGGATTTATTCTAACCGATATTTTAGAACCTGCTAAAGATCGGCTATCCCACCGCAAAAAATCATCGTGAATAAATCGTTCAAAAATATTTAATCTTTTTGACGGTTTTCTTAGATGACGCTGAATGAGTGAATCTGTGGAATAGTAAGTTTCCACTTGATCTAATCGATAGGGGCGAATAGAGGTATGTAAATTTACGGATGGTTGGTATAATGCCCTTATTATTGGGTCAAAGTTCTGCTGATTGTGGTGGCTGTAAGTTTGTCCATAAGCATAACTTCCCACCCATATTAAAAACAAAGTAGGTAAAAGTTTGAAATTGGATTTAGGGATGTTCATAACTTTGTATAAAGATGATTTATCGATGAAGTGGTTATTTTTAATCTTCATAATATCCGTGCCCTCTACCATAACTACCATATCCATATCCATACTTTGAGCCATAGTAATAGTTGTAGCCTAATATTCCCTTTTTAATCGGAATATCGTTTAATAAGATGCCAATGTTTTTAATTCCCTCTTCTTGCATCTGTTTTAATGTGTTGATAAAGACACTGCGAACCGTAAAATTCTGACGGGAAAGGAACACCATGACATCTGAATGTCTGGCAAGCAAATAAGCGTCAGAAACAATTCCCATGGGGGGAGTGTCAACAATTATAACATCAAATTTCTTTCTTACTGTTTTGAATAGATCATCACTTTTTGGTGATGCTATTAATTCTGAAGGGTTAGGGGGAATCGCACCTGATGAGATGTAAAACATATTATCAATTTCTTCATAAGGTTTTATAATCTCTTTGAGATCTGCTCTTCCTGTTAGAAAATCAGAAATCCCTTCTGATTTAGTAAGGTTTAGAACACGATTAAGAGATGGTTTTCTAAGATCAAAACCCATCAAAAGAGTCTTCTTCCCTGAAATTGCGAATACGGATGCGATGTTGATGGCGCAAAAGGTTTTGCCTTCACCTGGCATGGAGGATGAAATAGCAATCACTGGAGTGTGATCTATATTAGAAGTAAAGTACTCCAAACGTGTTCTTACTCTTCTGAACGCTTCGGTAATCACTGACCTTGGGTGAGTGAGTACTAAATTTGATTCATTTCTGGTGTTGTGAATGATGTTTCCTACTACTGGCAGATCGGTTATTCTTTCTATATCATCCGTTCCTGTTATTCGGTTGTTAAAAAGCTGGCGACTGATTAAAAATAGAAAAGGTAGTAAAGCTCCAATGAAAAGAGCCTTTTGGCGATCACTACTTTCTATGGGATATACTTGTTTTTCGAATCTGGC
>CAZJDS010000201.1:0-4776 GCA_964544795.1 uncultured Alkaliflexus sp.
CAACAGTTACGAAAACAGAACCATTCGATGAGACTAACCATAAAAAGCTGTTTACTATAATTTATCGGCAAACCTCGAAAGGTGAGATTCTATATTTATTCAACTTGGCGAAAGTAGAAACTTAACGAAACAAAAAATAAAACCCTTTTAAGGATAGAAGTAAAAAGATAAGAATGGATTGCAACACGCATTTAAGTAATAACCTGACCTATTACCTATCTACGCAATAAGTGCAAAGATCTATAAACATCCTAAAAAAACTGCTCCCAGTCTAAAACAAAAAGTAACTCCTTTAATCAACTATTAAAAGGATAGCCAATAAAAGGAGCTAAAACAATGACTGAAAGGAAGATAAATAAAAACAAATCTATTTCTAACTCATCACAGTTTGTTTATTGTATCTCTGATAACACTAAGTCGGGTCAACAAACCTTCCAACAGATCCAGCCGAAGCATATTGGCACCATCTGATTTGGCATTGGCAGGATCATGATGAGTTTCTAAGAAAAAGCCATCTACACCCACCGCAACACCCGCACGTGCAATGGTCTCAATAAGCTGCGGCTTTCCCCCTGTTACACCACTGCTTTGGTTGGGCTGCTGCAAAGAATGGGTAATATCCAACACCACGGGAACATCAAACGCCTGCATGGCAGGAATCCCACGGTAATCAACAATCATATCTTGATAACCAAACATAGTGCCTCTGTCGGTAATCATCACTTTTTGATTGCCCCCATCGCGCACTTTATTCACTGCAAATTGCATGGCTTCAGGCGCTAAGAACTGTCCTTTCTTTATATTAACCACTTTACCTGTTTCTGCTGCTGCCACCAACAAGTCTGTTTGGCGACACAAAAAAGCAGGGATTTGCAAAATGTCAACATACTCAGCAGCCATGGCGGCTTCATGCGCTGCATGAATATCTGTAACCGTAGGCACATCAAATGTCTCACTCACTTTCCGTAAGATTCTCAACGCCTTTTCATCTCCAATTCCTGAAAAAGAGTCAATACGTGAGCGATTGGCCTTTCGGTAAGAACCTTTAAAGACAAAAGGAATTTTCAACTTATCAGTAGCACGAAGAATCTCTTCGGCAATGCGAAGTGCCATCTCTTCACCTTCAATGGCACAAGGACCAGCCAATAGAAAAAACTGGCCGCTGGTGGTATGTTTTATTTTAGTAATCTGATCAATCATAATAATGGTATATGTTTTACTATTATTTCTTTTTCCATAAAAAATCCATTCTCTCTTTTAATCTTGCTTCCTGAGGATTGTTCTGTGCATTCCACACTTTTTTATTGGCAAGTGCATCGGGCATGAAAGGTTGTTCTACAAAATTATTGGGATAATCATGTGAATATTTATACTCTATGCCATAACCCAATTCTTTCATAAGCTGGGTGGGAGAATTACGCAGTTGCAAGGGTACAGGCAAATTACCAGTTTCTCGAACCAACTTTTGTGCGTCACTAATGGCTAAATAAGCAGAATTACTTTTTGCACTTGTAGCCAAATAGATAGTCACTTGGCTCAATATGATTCTGGACTCTGGCCATCCCACCATACTAATAGCCTGAAAAGCATTGGTCGCCAAAAGCAGCGCATTAGGATTGGCCAAACCCACATCTTCTGAAGCCGAAATAATCAACCTTCGGGCAATAAATTTAGGATCTTCACCCCCTTCTACCATACGTGCCAACCAGTAAACTGCTGCATCTGGATCGCTACCTCGAATAGATTTGATAAATGCCGAGATAATATCGTAGTGCATCTCTCCATCCTTATCGTATTGCGCAGGATTCTGTTGAAGCAAAGATGTAACCATCTCATTGGTAAACACAACCTCTTCTTCAGGTTCATGCGCATTTACAACCAACTCAACGATGTTTAATAACTTACGTGCATCTCCGCCTGCAAAACGCAACAATGCTTCTTCTTCCTTTAGCGTGATTTTCCTCTTCTGCAAAACCACATCATGCGCAACAATACG
Source organism: uncultured Alkaliflexus sp. (assembly GCA_964544795.1). Classification (GTDB taxonomy): domain Bacteria; phylum Bacteroidota; class Bacteroidia; order Bacteroidales; family Marinilabiliaceae; genus CAZHHH01. The sequence continues at coordinate 1,997 of CAZJDS010000201.1, forward strand.
TTCAAAAAGAGAAAGCAAGTCGCTTTTTCCCAAAGGTTCTAAAACATAAACTTGACAACGAGATAACAAAGGAGAAATAACTTCAAAGGAGGGATTCTCGGTGGTGGCGCCCATCAATGTAACTACTCCTTCTTCCACAGCACCCAACAAGCTATCTTGCTGCGATTTACTAAATCGGTGAATTTCATCAATAAACAGAATGGGAGAAGCACTATTAAAAAAACGTGAATTACGTGCCTTTTCAATGGCTTCACGAACATCTTTAACACCCGATGAAATCGCAGACAACACATAAAATGGACGCTCCAACTGGTTGGCTACAATTCGTGCCAAAGTAGTTTTACCCACACCTGGAGGTCCCCACAAAATAATAGAGGAGATTCTACCCGACTCCAACATTTTACGCAAAACAGCCCCCTCACCCACCAAATGCTTTTGGCCGATGTATTCATCTAAAGATTTGGGGCGCATCCGTTCTGCCAGCGGGGGATAATTACTCATAGAAAACTCGTTTTAACTGAATGCAAAGGTAAGGTTTTTGTTGATAACTGAATTAAATCTCTTTCAAAGAGTAAAACACCTCTACATCTCCTAAAAGAAACTTACATTAACTCATTAATTATCAAAGAGCTTTGTTTCGGAGATTAGTGTGGAAAAGAAGTGTCCTAGGATAAATCTTGGGGCTAATTATGAGTGTGTCCTAAATAAACATATTTTTATAATTAGGCACGGCATTCATGCCGTGCAAAATAGAATAACGTAAATCGGTTTTAACCGAAACATAAATTTCCTAAATTATCATTTGTCGAATTGGTTACAGAGTTTAAACAGGTTTATCTTATTTTAAAAAAACTATGCGTCGCTGTAATAATAATATAGATAATTGTACGAATCTACGGACCTCTCAAAAACAAAAAGGAATCATCAAAACCCTTATCGTTTTAAATTGTTATTTAGATAGAACAAGTATTTTTTTAAAACAGCGGTAAAAAGACCAATTATGAAAAAGCTTATTGGTATTGTAGCAGTTATATTATTGGTAAATATAAATATTATGGCAGAAAGTAAAAGCGAAGTAGCAATTTTAGGAGGAGGATGCTTTTGGTGTTTGGAAGCAGTTTACCAAAAGGTGAAAGGGGTTGAAAAAATTGAGTCTGGTTTCAGCGGAGGATTCATTAAAAACCCCGCCTATCGTGAAGTAACTTCGGGTAAAACGGGCCATGCGGAAGTGGTGAAGATAACTTTCAATCCAGATATAATCTCCTATAGAGTATTGCTTTCTATATTCTTTACCATCCACGACCCCACCTCCTTAAATAGACAAGGAGCCGATGTAGGAACACAATATCGATCTGTTATTTTCTATAGAAATAAAGAACAGAGAGAAGTAGCTGAAAGTGTCATGAAACAGTTGAAAAGCGAAGGGGTTTACGACAAAGATCTGGTCACTCAATTGCAGGAGGAAGCTCCTTTCTACAAAGCAGAGGAGTCGCACCAAAACTATTACAGCCGGAACACTCAGCAGCCCTATTGCCAAATAGTGATTAGCCCAAAAATAAATAAATTTCGCAGTAATTTTAAAGAGTGGCTGGTAGAATAGCAAAGGGAGTTAAGTACTAAAGAGCGCTTGAAAATTAGCGGTTTTTAGTACTCACTTATTCCCTAATAATATTTGCAATTGATTAAGAACTTCTTGCCGACGAACTTTCCCGCTTTCAGTACGACTGAATTTTTTAACTGAGAAAATAGATGCTGGCACCTCAAACTTAGAAACCCTCTTTTGAATTTTAGAGATCAGTTCTTCTTGAGAGCATGGAATTACTCCTTCTGTAATCAGAATTACTTGCTGCCCCAACTTTGTGTGAGGAAGAGCAGATATAATAAAAGGAACCTCCAAGATTCCTTCCAATTTACCTTCTACTTCTTCAGGAGATATTTTTACGCCTCCACTATTGATTATATGGTCTGCTCTTCCCAAAAGTGTAAATGAACCATCCTTGTTAAATTTAGCCAAGTCGTTGGTAACTATCTGTGTATTGGTAACACCTATGAAATTAATGACTAAACACCCTTCAGCATTAACCATCATCTCTACACCTTCGAGTGGGAAAAAGGAAGTTTGGCGTTTTAAGCCATTGATACGTCGCAAAGCAACGTGAGACAATGTTTCGGTCATCCCATACGTTTCAAAAGCCAAAAAGCCGACATTTTGAAGTCGGTTGTTTAACGCATCACTCACTTTTCCACCCCCAATAATTACCAACTTTAGATATTGTAATTTGATCGGATTTTTATCCAGTTCATTCATCATCTGCATAGGCGTAAATGCCGCAAAATCAACTGGCTCGTTCAACCAATTAAGTGGATTTCCTGAAGGAGTGACTGTGATTAAGTTTAAGCCGCCCACCAACGCACGCACCACCATCATTTTGCCTGCAATAAAAGATAGAGGCAAAGCAAGAAGTGCCGACCTACCAGGTTTTAACTTAAAGTATTGAACAGTTTTAGAGGCAGACGTAATCATTGCACTTTTGAGCACCTCTATCTTTTTAGGCACTCCCGTAGAACCTGAAGTCTGCACAGAAAGGGTCTTAGAGTCATTCCACCATTGCTGTAGAAACTCTTTTAACTGAGGCTCCATCCCAACAGATTCTTTCAAAACCTCCTCTTTTGTATAAGAGCGATTATTTATAGTGATAGATTCTATATTTATATTCTGCATAGCATGATTAATTCAACATTTGATATAACATAGACATTTGATGAAGAAAAAGATCAAT
>CAZJDS010000202.1:0-4774 GCA_964544795.1 uncultured Alkaliflexus sp.
GACATCGCCATGACAAAGCTGTTCGGCGGATTTTCAACTGAGTTTTACACCGCTTATCAAGAAGAGAATCCCTTAGAAAAAGGGTGGGAAAATCGAATTCCCTTATTTCAGTTGTATCCTTATTTGGTGCATTTGAATTTGTTTGGGAGTGGTTATGTTGGTTCTGTAAGAAGTGTGTTGAAAAAGTTTTAAGAGGTCGGTAGATAAGTACAACTATTTATACCATTATTATAGCGACTTATAGGTGTTAAAAAAAAAGATAAACCCGCTTAAACCTTAATTAAAGCAATTCGGCAAGTAACAATTTAGGAAACTTACGTTTCGGTTAAAACCGATTTATGCTACGCAGTGTTGCACGGCATGAATGCCGTGCCTATATATAAAATGATATTTATTTTGTGCTAACTCTGGGATTTATCCCGAGATACTTTAATTAAAGGACGTATTTATACTAAGTAAAGTTTCAAGACAGCACAATCTTGCACTCCGCAGGAGTAGCACTGTTTGTAGTAAACCAATGCGCACAATACCTTAAGCGCCGTAGGTGCGCCCTGTAAAACTGCTCAAACGCAGATTGTATATAATGCACTTCCGTTATTTCACTCAATTCTAAAGTAGTGTTATTATTTAAATTTGTTGAAACGCTTTAGTATTTTAACAATATTTGTTGTAATTTAAGGTGTCGATCAGAAAATTGTTTAACCTCTAATACCTCTGTTCTATGAGACGCGTGATTTTCTTAACAGACTTTTCAGAAACAGCACGGAACGCATTGTTATATGGAATTAAAATGTTTCGTGAGAAAAAAACCAAGTTCTTTCTACTGAACGCCTACGATATGGAGTTTAGTGGCAGTCCATATGTAATGCAGGTGAAAGATGAGCTTGCTGATGAGAGTATGAGAGGCTTAAAGAAAGAGCTTTCCATGTTGCACAAACTCTTTCCAAACGTAAGTATTCAGCTGATGTCACGATATGGATCTCTGATAGAAGTGCTCCGAAATGAGATGAGTGATGAAGAGACAAAGCCCGATTTTTTGGTCTTGGGCTGTAGAGGAGAAACTGTTTTAGAGAACTTTTTTTTAGGAAGTAATGCATTTGATGTTATCAAACATATTGACCTCCCTATGATTGTGGTACCTCGTGATACCCAGTATAAAAAGCCCACCAAAATTGCTTTTGCTACTGACTTAAAGACCATTGACGAAAACATTGCAACTCCTCTTTACGAGTTGGCAAAGCATTTTGATGCTGAACTTATGTTTGTTAATATATTGGAGGATGGATACATTGATCGTTTGGAGGCAGAAGAGATCATTGCCAACTATTTCCCGGGAGTAAAGATCAGTTTTAATTTTATTGATGATCCAGATATATATAAAGGAATATGCACTTTTTCTGCCGACAATGATGCGGATATGGTAGCAATGGTTCGATACAATTATAGTTTTTTCGAGCGGTTCTTCAAACCCAGTATTACCAAAAAGATGGTTATGCAGCCTCAATGTCCGATGGTCATCTTACATGGTTCACCGAAATAGAAGTAGGATTGATGTGATCATTTATAATAGGATATTAGAATGAGGTTTTAAGAGGTTAGTAGATAGGTTCATATTTATATCATTATTAAAGCGTCTTAGAGTTTTTTAAAGTAGAAAAACCTGCTTAAACCTTAAAACAATTCGGCAAGTGATAATTTAGGAAGTTTATGTTTTGGTTAAAATCGATTTACGCTACGCAATGTTGCACAGCAAGAATGCCGTAACAATCTACCTATAAGAGCCTATTTAGAATTGTTAAAAAAGTCTGGTTTTGCCAGGCTTTTTTCATTAAAACTGATATTTGTTAGGGTATAAACAGGTTATTTATCCTATTTTTGAGGTTTTTATTTACTTAATTGCTCAAATTCTTTTTATCGACATTTTGCAAATGTTTATCTGTAGTTATTTAACAAATCAATCATATTATGGGAAATAGTCATCCAAAAGGCTTATACAGCCTGTTTTTTACGGAAATGTGGGAGCGGTATAGCTATTACGGTATGCGGGCATTGCTCATTTTATTTATGACACGTCAAATGCTCTATGGTGATTCACATGCGTATGGTATTTATGCTGCCTTCACAGCATTGGTTTATGCTACTCCATTTATTGGAGGAGTAATTGCAGATCAGATTTTAGGCTATCGAAAAAGTATCATGCTGGGCGGAATCTTAATGGCTTTGGGGCTTTTCTCGATGACAATTAGTTCGGAGATTTTCTTTTACGGTGGATTGTCCTTTATTATTATAGGAAATGGTTTCTTTAAACCCAACATCTCTTCTATGGTTGGGAAGTTATACGGTCATAATGACGCTCGCAGGGATGGTGGTTTCACCATTTTTTATATGGGTATCAATTTGGGTGCTTTTTTCTCTCCTTTAACTTGTGGTTTGTTAGGTGAGATTTATGGCTGGCATTACGGATTCGGATTGGCAGGTATCGGAATGATAGTTGGACTCCTTGTCTTCTCTCGTGCAAAAAAGAATTTCGCTCCAGACAATGGAACTCCTCCAAATCCTGTATCATTAACCAAACCTCGTTTTGCGGGTTTGAGCCAAGAGGTACTTATCTATTTGGGCATATTCTCTTTTGTTCCATTGATTGGGATTTTGTTGATGAACTATCATTTGATGAACTACTTCTTAACTCCTTTTGTGGTAGCTGTATTTGTCGGTTTGGTGGTGATGTCGGTTCGTATGGGTAAAGTAGAACGAGAGAGAATATGGGTGATCATTATTCTGGCCTTTTTCTCCATCACCTTCTGGGCTTTCTTTGAGCAGGCGGGTAGTTCTATCACGCTCTTTACAGATATGAACGTGAACAGAGAGATTTTTGGAATAACCATTCCTACGTCGGTTTTTCAATCCGTGAACCCCTTGTTTATAATTCTTTTAGCACCCATATTTTCCTCTTTATGGATCGCACTTTCCAAACGAAACAGAGAACCCAACACTTCTGTGAAATTCTCAATGGGACTATTTAATCTGGGATTGGGATTCGGCGTTTTGGTAATTGGCTCAATGTTGGCGGGTGACGATGGAAAAGTTTCCATGCTCTTCCTCTTCTTTGGATATATGTTACACACTATGGGCGAACTTTGCTTGTCGCCAGTAGGGTTGTCAATGGTTACTCGCTTGGCTCCGGCACGATTGGTGTCAATGGTGATGGGCGCATGGTTTCTCTCCATGGCATTGGCTCAACATTTGGGTGGAACTATTGCAAACTTAACTTCTACGCAGCGTTTTATGGAGACGGGTCTTTCTTATGAGGCTAAAGCCGGTTTCGAAGGGGAAGACGATATGGTTATTCGTTCCTATTACATAGAAGGTGCAGATACTTTGTATTCTGATCCGCTGGTTGTAAAAATTGCTGTAACCAAAGAGGTGAACAAGGCTGAGTATGAATTGCCAGAAATTTTCTATATCAATCGTTCTGTAAAGCCTGGTGAAACAGTAGATGTTAATCTTAGAGTTCCTTATTTGGATCCTACAGGCGATCTTACTGCATTTGACTTTGCGCCCCAGTCGCGTTATGGAGATTACTTAGTTAATGGCGATACACTTCGTTATACAGCTTATCTATTAGATTCTGCTTCAATTTCGCCAGTTCGTGATACATTAATTTATGAAGTGTATGAAGCTGACGCCATCAACAGGAAAACACAAGTCGCCTTGGTGATGACTATCTCCGATGAAGTTAGTAATCAGCCGATGTTGGCAAACCACAATGAGGTTTTGGTGAAAGTTCCAGTAGCTACGGCTATTAAGAAATCTATGAGTACGGTTAATGTATTGGGCAATTTCTATACTGCTAACGGCAATGATTTACAGATGCAAGTTGTGCAACAGCCCAATTCAGGTTATGCGGATTTCGGAAAAATGCTCAACCCATTTGTGGGGCCTTCTAAAACCATTCATATCTACAGTCAAGTGTTTTACTATCTATTTTTGGTTTCTATAGGCGTAGGCTTCATTGTGTTGCTTCTTTCGCCCATCCTGAAAAAGTGGATGCACGGTGAACACTAAAAAGTGATTGTTAGTTTATAAGATCCCATCAAAGAGCCTTGTTTGAATAATAGCTCTTTGATGGGGTCTCTGTTTTTAAGAATATTGTACTCCATTTGTTGGTTCTACATCTGTTTTTGCACCTAATTTTAATAATTTCTACGCATCAATAGATTCGATTAAAATCCACAAAGCCCTCTTAGGACGTCGCTTTTGTAAAAATAGCAATCCCCAATGTGTGTAAAATCCCGTAGCGATGATATTTTATCACCTCCATAAAACATTGCTTCTATCTACGGAGCTGTTCACAAACATCTGGATATATTTATACAAAAATTACGCACCTCTAGTGCTGAAAAAATGATATTCCAATTGGTTTTGCAAAAGTTTCAAGACGATGATTTTTAAAATTGCTCTCTATTGTTTTTCATCCATCGCTTTTATTGATAAATTTGCTTTGAACATTTGTGGTATTCATTGTTATTCTTGTAGAACAATTGATCACCCTCTAAATGTTTGATAAAATACTTTTGAGTTTTATCCACCTTCAAAAACTCTGAACAATCATGATTTTTTTTCCAGTAAAAACAATTTTTGAGATAGATGCTTACACCATTGATCATGAGCCCATACTTTCAATAAATCTTATGGAAAGAGCTGCACGAAAGATATATGAATATATTCACACTCATTATCAAGGTCGTTCTTTTTTGGTGTTGGCGGGCCCTGG
>CAZJDS010000203.1:0-4773 GCA_964544795.1 uncultured Alkaliflexus sp.
TATTCAAGAGAAGTTGTTTGTTCCAAGTTTTACCACCAAAACGGGCGGAATGGGATTAGGATTAGCGATAGTTCGCCGGATTGTTGAAAATGCAGGCGGTAATATATGGTTTGAATCCAATGCAGGAGGTGGAACTTCTTTTATTGTAGACCTGCCTTACATTTCAGATTTGTCAGAATCGTCCTCACCTGAATAGAGTATCACGGTGGTTTGAGACCAAATATCTGCCAATCGCCTGCCTTTTGTAAAGAGGAACCAAATATCCACAAGATTTAGAATGGGGATTAGCATCACAAGTCCTCTAATGACCGATTTTTCCGGATATTTTACTAATGATTCTTGTTTGGGAAGAGTGATGACTTTTATATGTAATAGATGTTTTCCAAAACTTTGGCCTTTTAAGAAGGGTAAAGAATCGCGTGTAAGAAAATAGAGCAAGCCGAACATCCATCCGATTTTGGGGAATAAACACAAAACCACGACAATCACCAGATCAATTAAGGCAGCAATAATCCGTTCAATTAACGGCATAGTAAAAACTGGCTTTACAGGTTCAGATGCTTGCATTTATAATTTGTTTATTGATTTAAATTTAGTGTAAAGATAGACAATAATCTCGTCACTACTTTTTTGTAAAGCGATTAATAAAAGAACTTTTGGCGGAAACAAAAATAGATCGAAAAGTTTTTATAGAAATCATAAGTGAGAAAAAGGATTCCACTCTTTACCTCTCCTTTTTAAGAGACATCTTCCATTTTTACTAAACCATTTAATATGGCATACACGGTTAATCCTGAAACACTTTTGATATGAAGCTTTCGAGTAATATTTTTTCTATGTGATATTACAGTGTGTGTACTGATGAATAATTTAGAAGCAATCTCTTTGTTTGTTAGGCCGAGCGCAACATTTTCCAGAATTAATTTTTCACGTGGCGTTAGTTCTTCGGAGCTTTCATCCCCTAAATCATTGTTCAATGGTTTTATAAAGGGAGTTAACTTTTCAATAATAACCACTTTGGAGTCCATTACCGATATTTGATTTTGCGGTGAGTTGGAGGGGATGGCTGTATTAATGAGATGAATAATTTTTATTTTGGACGAAAGTTTTTCTTTCAACTCTCTTTCGTTCATCATGGCAGCAATAGACGAATTCAAGATAATTACATCTGGTAAAAAGTGCTCAACCATATCGTTTAGGCCATGGTGAGTTCCAATCACCTCTATCCTGGTAATTTCAGGAAACTGATCAAGAATATCGATCAAGCCTTTCCTAATTAAATACGATGGTTCCGCAATTAATACTTTTAACATCTCTTTTGAAGTGTCTCTTATAATTGTTTGAGTTTTGCCAACAACTCCTTTTCTTTCAACTGAACTATGGGGATCAACACGTTCTCTTCTAATATTGTGTGGTCTCTTAAATCTTTTCCCAAGCGATACAATTCAAGCAATAGGTTAGAAAAGTGACAATTGCCCGTGATTGGTGGAATATGCTTCAACAGTAGGTTTCGTAAATCATATACTTTTTCATCTAGGTCGCTGTGGTTTTCTAAATAGGAAGCTATAGAATAACCTTGATACTTTTCGTGAAACTCATCCAATGACATTTTATCCTTTAAAGTGCTGATTAAATCGATCGTATAAGGAAATGTCCAAATCTCCTCTTCCTCAATATGTTCAGAAAACTCACGTATATACTCTCTAAAGAACTGAATCATCAACTTGGCCGAATGGTCTGGTAACTCTGTGTAATCCTCTAACAAAGCTATCTCTTTCTCAATCCTTGGAATTTGATATGTGAGATAACAATGGTGCGTGTTACGTAAATAGATGATCAGCCACTCTGGGGAGTGCTCAATCAAATGGTCTTGAGGAGAATAATGACGATCATTAAACCATTGTGCCAATTGTAAAAAAAAGTCCACATCTATTCCGTTTTCATTACAAATCATACTTATGGTTTTGTCTTTGAAACCATATGGGATTTCTAATCTTTGAATAACTGCCACAATTTCGAAATTCATCTCCACGAGATCTGAGAGCTTCATGTTGGCATGAATTCTTGTCATAAAACCGCTATTTAGAATGAGTAAAAATAGTAATTTTTTTGATGTTTCTTCGAGCTGTGAAAGATTTTAGTGGATTGCCCTTGATGTTTGCTTAGGTAGCAGCGTCATTTTCAGCCCTGTATTTGACGAAAGGAACTTGTCAGTCTCTCTTCTATTTAATCCTACAACCTTCAACGCGATACTTATTTCTATTTTTAAACAGAGAGCTTTCACTTCTTGCTTTAGGCAAAATGTGAAAGCTCTTTTTAATATAATATCTATAAAAAGGATTATTTTTTCCGCATAAAGATGTTTATAGGCACTCCTGAAAAATCCCATTTGTCTCTTAGTTTATTTTCTAAGAACCTTTTGTAGGGCTCTTTAACGTATTGTGGAAGATTGCAAAAGAATGCGAACGAAGGTACTGCAGTAGGTAGTTGTGTCACAAATTTAGTTTTTATATACTTCCCTTTGTTTGCTGGCGGCGGATTGTTCGCCAATATAGGTAACATAAATTCGTTAAGCTGTGAAGTGGTTATCTTTCGTTTTGTGTTTTCATACACTCTGGAGGCTTCTTCTATGGTTTTGAAAATTCTTTGTTTGGAGATGGCCGAAGTGAAAACGATCGGATAATCTGTGTACGGGGCAGTTTTTGATCGAATTTCTGCTTCAAAAGCTTTCATCGTATTATTGTCCTTTTCAACCAAGTCCCACTTGTTTACAACGATAACAACTCCTTTTTTGTTTCTTTCAATCAAGCTGAATATCTTCTGATCCTGTCCTTCAAAGCCTCTTGTGGCATCAATCATGAGAATGCAAACATCCGCATCTTCAATAGATCGAATGGCTCGCATGACGGAATAGAACTCAAGGTTCTCGCTTACTCTGCTTTTTCTTCGTATGCCTGCAGTATCTATCAATAAAAAGTCATGTCCAAACTTGTTGTATCTTGTATGAATACTGTCGCGAGTGGTGCCAGAAACAGGGGTTACAATATTTCGCTCTTCGCCAATGAGGGCGTTAGCAATAGAAGATTTTCCCGCATTGGGTCTCCCCACGATGGCAAATTTTGGCAATCTCTCTGTTTCATCGGAAGCCGTATCTTCTTTTTTGGGAAGTTCTTTCACCAATGCATCCAACAAATCGCCTGTTCCAGCGCCACTGATAGATGATACAGTAAAAAGGTCAGAGAGTCCTAATGAGTAAAAGTACGATGCTTCAGGTGCTCTTTCATGTGTATCTACTTTATTTACAACTACGAATGCTTTTTTTCCTGATTTTCGAATGATGTCAGCCACCGCCTCATCGTAATCTGTAATGCCAGTAGTTACATCTACTACAAACAGAAGAAAATCAGCTTCCTCTATGGCAATTTTTACTTGATCTCTGATGGGTTGCTCAAACTCGTCGTCTGAATTGATGGCATAACCACCCGTATCAATGATTGAGAATTCTTTTCCGTTCCAGATTACTTTTCCATAGATGCGGTCGCGCGTTACGCCACTAGTCTCATCTACAATGGCGTGGCGTGAGCTGGTCAACCTGTTAAACAGTGTCGATTTGCCCACATTGGGTCTTCCCACTATCGCAACTATATTTCCCATTTGGTATAAATTTATTTTTATGATTGATGATTATGTAGATGATACTTTAGGTCTATTGTTGATTGTACCCAAAGTTTTTTAATAACTTCTCTTTGTTCCGCCAATCTTTAGAGACTTTTACAAATAATCGTAAGAAGATCTTTTTATCAAGGAACTTCTCAATGTCTTTGCGTGCTTCTGTGCCTAATTTTTTCAAAGCTTTTCCTCCTTGACCTATGATGATACCCTTCTGAGAATCTCTGGCCACATGAATCACTGCATTTATATTTATAATACCTGCACTCTCTTTATATTCATCCACTTCAACTTCCACTGAATATGGAATCTCCTTTTGATAATATAATAGAATTTTTTCGCGGATGATTTCAGATACAAAGAAGCGCATAGGTTTATCGGTTAAAGCGTCCTTTTCAAAATAGGGTGGCGACTCAGGTATCAGATCTAAGATACGATTGAACAATTGATCAATACTAAATTTGTGCAGTGCAGAAATAGGGTATATCTCGGCGTTTGGAATAAGCTCTTTCCAGGTGGAGACAAGTTTTTCGAGTTCTTCTTGCGAAGAAAGATCTATTTTGTTTATGGCCAGCAATACAGGGGTGTTGCTGTCAGCCACCATTTTAATAAAGTCCTCATTTTTGCCAGGCGTCTCTACTGTATCGGTAATGAATAGTATTACATCTGCTCCAACCAATGCGGATTTACTAAACTTAAGCATCGATTCTTGAAGTTTATAGTTAGGTTGTAAAACGCCTGGGGTATCTGAAAATACAATTTGATAATCCTCCTTATTTACTATTCCCAGTATTTTATGCCTGGTGGTTTGCGCTTTTGAGGTTATAATTGAAAGACGTTCTCCTACCAATAAGTTTGAAAGAGTGGACTTTCCTACATTCGGATTCCCTACAATGCTTACAAAACCTGATTTGTGTGCCATATTTCTATACTCTTTTTAAATTTCTTTAGGGTGCAAAGTTACTATAAAACGTGGTTAATATTAAGAAACGTATAGAAAAACAGAAGTTTTAATATTTGTTATGAGAACTGATCTTCAGTCACACAACTTTTTTTAACTAAATCTTTTGCTTTTAGTTTTGGAATGACGGAATTAAATTAGTT
>CAZJDS010000204.1:0-4768 GCA_964544795.1 uncultured Alkaliflexus sp.
CAAACTCCTTCAAAGTAGAAAGAGCTTCAGGGTTTTTAGTGGGATCGACACTCTCGTAGAAAAATGAAGCTCCTGATAAAAGTTGCACTTCCTTAAGTACCTCCAGCGTAGCGCGAGAAAGTTTCTGAAATCCCACATTCAAATCCCCTTTAAGATAGACTTTAACCAACACTTCACTCTTCAAACTCCCCATAAATTGCTTGGTTACAGGCGCCATGGTATATCTCTTCTCAGCTGTAAGATCCCATCTAAATGACCAAAAGGAAGAGATAAGATTAAGAACCAATACTCCCAACAAAATATAGACAAAATTAAGAATCTCTTTGCGACGATTGTTTATGGAACTCATACCAGATAGCTCTTTAAGGTTATGCAAAACGAAGGAGAATAAACTATCATCTCTTTCGTGAAATCATCATTTTGGTTAATGCTAAAAACAAAACTACCACACCAACAAAATAGGTTAGATCGCGAAAATCAACCACTCCCCTACTAATGGATTGATAATGTTCATCAATACCCAAACCAACCAACCAACTGCTAGACGATTTAAACAGGGGGATAGATGAAAGAGCATCAAAGCCACTGTAAAAAAGGAAAGAGAGAACTACTGCAAAAATGAATGCTACAATTTGGTTGGACGTAATGGATGAAGTGAACAAGCCGATAGAAGTATAAACAGCTCCTAAAAACAACAAGCCGAGGTAAGATCCCCAAATTGCTCCATGATCGATATTACCAATGGGTTGAGCCATTTTATGCAATGAAAAGAAATAGACCAGCGTAGGCAACAATGAAATCACAACCAAGAAAAATCCTGCCAGAAACTTACCGCCAACTATCTGCCAATCTGTTAGTGGCCTGGTTAAAAGAATCTCCAAAGTTCCAGATCTTTTTTCATCGGCCAGCAAACGCATAGTTACGGCAGGCACCAAAAAAAGAAAAAGCCAGGGTGCCATCCAAAAAAACGGTTCCAGAGTAGCGTATCCACCTAAGGGAATATTCATTTGTCCAGGAAAAATCCATAAAAAGAGAGCTGTCATCAACAAGAAGACCCCTGCCACCAAATAGCCCGTAATGGAACTGAAAAAGGAAATAATCTCTTTCTTACAAAGTGCAAACATATCTTAAATGATTATCTCTTCTTAATATAAAAAACGTACAATATCACTTTAATTGGCTAATGATTCCCACATCAACCGTGCGGTTCGTTCACTGCTTCCTGCATCGCCCATAATACTTCTTAGTTCATCGTATCCTTGAAACATTTCTGCACGATATTTTTCTTCATTGCAAAGCAGGTCAAGCTCTTTACGAAGTGATTTTCTATTTAATTCGCCCTGGAACAGCTCTTTCACCACTTCTCGGTTCATAATCAAATTGACCAATGAAATGTATGGAACTTTAATGATTATTCTTTTAGCTATAAAAGAGGTTATCTCACCGCCCCACATTTTGTAACAGACCACCTGAGGACAATTAAGAAGTGCAGCTTCTAAAGTTGCCGTGCCCGAAGTCACCATAGCACAATAAGCATGCGTAAGCAAACTATAGGTTTCATTAAACAGAACTTTCACATCAGGGGTGTCTTCTATAAAGCGTTCATAATTGACATGTGAAAAAGAGGGAGCGCCTGCAATCACAAATTGAAAAGAAGGAAACAAATTGACCATTGTAACCATTTCAGGCAGAAGTCGTTCGATCTCCTCCTTTCTACTGCCAGCCAACATCGCAATAATAGGTCGGTCATCTAATCCATTGCGTATCTTAAATCGCTCTAATGTTTCATCTTTATTGTTTCGGTTATGGAGAGCATCTAAGAGTGGATTTCCTGAGTAAACAACAGGCACACCATGCTTGGCATAAAAGTCCGTTTCAAAAGGGAGGATGGTAAATACCTTGTCCACATATTTTTTGATTTTACGCACTCGTCCTTGGTTCCAAGCCCATATTTTGGGAGCAATATAATAGAACACCTTAAAGTCTGCGGATTTTGCAAACTTAGCTATGCGCATATTAAAGCCAGGGTAATCTACCAATATAACTACATCTGGCTGGTATTTAAGAATATCTTGCTTACACTTTTTTATGTTTTTAAAGATGGAAGATAGGTTCATCACAACCTCAAAAACGCCCATAAAAGCGGTATCGCGATAGTGTCCCACCATCTGCCCACCTTCTGCAGCCATTAAATCGCCTCCCCAAAAACGAAAATTTGCCATAGGATCTAACCGCTTCACCTCGCGCATAAGGTTAGATGCGTGCAAATCGCCTGAAGCTTCTCCAGCTATGATGTAGTACTTCATTTGTTTATAATTTAATTTATTTTGCCACATGGAGCTCGCCGTGATACTCATCTTCTTATGTGAGAAGTTTTCGCATGGCTCGTTTCAATATGTCTGTAACTTGTTTTTCATTTGCCATATGGAACTCGCCAGAATAATCATTAGCTACGCTGATCTTCGATTCTCCTTTGTGAGAAGCTCTCTCATGGCTCGTTTCATATGATTGAAATTAATTTATTTATTACTTTAGAGTAACTTCCCAATTAAAATCCAGTAGGAAATTTCTATCCCCATGCACCGAATAGACACATAGATATTCCCTTTTAATTTATTGAGCTAAAAAAAGAATCATCATCCCAGTTGCATAAATAGCTGTGGCAACCACAATTCCTCGTGCCGTAAGCATCCAATTTGTTTTTATAATAATAAAAAAGAACAACAGATTAGGTAATACACTGATGCTAAGCAATTTTCCAAAACTATACATCCTAAATAATACGACAAGAAGTTGTCCATAACTGTAATCCCCATGAAAGCGAGTTTTAACAATTACAAAAGAACTTATTATGGGAAGTAGAAGTCCTACAACCAAACCCAACCACAGTTTATTGCACCAATGTTTTTCCATAAAGGACTAAGTGTGTTTTATCTTATCTTCAGAAACAGAGTTACTGTTCAACTCAGAATTAGAAAGCTCGGACAACATCTCATTATGTGTGAGATCTATGGTACAAGGAACTACAGAAACATATCCTTGAGACAATGCCCACTCATCCGTATCATAGCTTGTGGGCTCATTGTTCTGAAAGTGTCCCGTTAACCAGAAATAATCATTTCCTCTTGGATCTTTTCGTGCTTCAAACTCTTCTATCCAACCCCCTTTTGCCTGTCGGCAAACTTTAATCCCCTTCAAATCATTGCCTGCAGGAATATTCACATTCAAATATACGTCGGGTCTAAGTCCGTGGGTTAGGAAATAATCAAAAACAGTTCGAGACTTTTCAATTGCCTGAGTAAAATCAGCATTAGAACTATGGTCCAACAACGAGAAGCCTATGGCGGGAACACCGTACAATGCAGCTTCACGCGCACCTCCAACTGTACCTGAATAATGTACACTAACAGAACTGTTGGTTCCATGATTGATTCCAGAAACTACAAAGTTGGGTTTTTTAGTCAACACTTGGTTAAATGCCAACTTTATGCAATCTGCAGGCGTGCCGTTAGTGGCATAAACGGTCAGTCCTTCCTCATCACTCAACTTGGTAAGAAAAAGTGGTTCCATTACAGTAATAGCATGTGACATGCCAGACATGGCACCAAAAGGAGCAACTACCACCACGTTACCAAACGGCCGTACAACTTCAATTAACGCTTCAATTCCCTTTGCTTTTACACCATCATCATTAGTTACTAATATAGTTGGACGATGGTTTTCATTCATTTTTTTCATATATAAAATATTCAATCTACAAATATAAGAAATATGTGAGAACCCACAATAATCAACCATTTGAAGCAGGTAATATGCTCCATTTTAAAGTTCAATAAAACATTATTTGTTAGTAAATCGAACTAAAATAACTATTTTTGTGGGTTTTTAAAGCAAAAGCGAATTTTGCTACTATCACGTTTACTATTAAATATACCTGTTGCATGAATATTTCATATAAGTGGCTTAAGGAATACATTAATACAGATAAAACGCCCGTGGAGATTGCTGAAATTCTTACGGATCTTGGTTTGGAGATTGGCAGCATGGAGGAGATTGAGACGGTAAAAGGAGGGCTAAAAGGATTGGTCATCGGCGAAGTGCTAACGTGCGAACGACATCCCAATGCCGACAAACTCAGCAAAACCACCGTAAATATTGGAAGTGGTGAACCTCTTCCCATTGTTTGTGGAGCTCCCAATGTTGCTGCTGGCCAAAAAGTTGTGGTTGCCACCGTGGGAACCACGCTTTACAACGGAGATGAATCTTTTCAAATTAAAAAGGCCAAAATTCGTGGTGAAGTTTCCGAAGGGATGATTTGTGCAGAAGATGAAATTGGTTTGGGTACATCACACGATGGTATTATAGTTCTTGATCCTCAATCAAAAATAGGAACACCCGCCGCTGAATTTTTTAATGTCGAGTCGGATGTGGTTTTCGAAGTAGAGCTAACTCCCAACCGAATTGATGCAGCTTCACACATAGGAGTAGCACGTGATTTGGCAGCGGGTCTAAAAATAGCGAATATTCCTGCAGAGATAAAATGGCCATCTGTAGAGAATTTCAAAACAGACAACAACAGTTATCCTGTTAAAATAACTTTAGAAAACGAAGAAGCGTGCATTAGGTACAGCGGAGTTACACTTTCAAATATAACCGTGAAGGAATCACCAGACTGGCTCAAAAACAGATTACGCACCATTGGGATGACACCCATCAACAACATTGTGGATATCACCAATTTTGTACTGCACGAATGTGGACAACCTCT
>CAZJDS010000205.1:0-4767 GCA_964544795.1 uncultured Alkaliflexus sp.
TCAATGATTGTAGTAGTATTGGATTTGGATAGAAAAGGGATGGATGAAGAGTTGCCTTGTAACATCTTTCGCATAATACGAGCGGCATCAGCTCCTTGTTCACTGCCTTTTTGCAGAACTCCGCCTAAAACACCATGATTCATCATGAAATCCCAGTTACTGAATATGGGTACATCCAAAGAGTTTCTAATTATTTCACTTTCCTGTGTGATACTTCGTGATACACCCTTTCTTTCTATATATAGACTTAATAGATAAATAGCTTTGTTTTCAGGCGTATAATTGGATAGTGTACTTTCTAACATTTCAGAGGAAACGGCATAAATGGGGGTGTAGTTCAGTTTAGGAAATTGGTTTTTTGCAGTAGCTTTAAACTGTTCCATAAAGAGTTTCCCCGAAAGGGTAGAATCTGAGATAACGATGAGGTTTTCCAGTTGCGGTTCAATTTTTTGTATCAGGTCAATAGTTCCAGCCATATCTAGAGCCTCATCTACCCCTTTAATTCGAAGAGTGTCGAATCCTGAATAACCCTGAATATTATTAACACCACAAAATGCAATAGGAACATCTCCCCAAATTTTTTGCCCATGCTTTAATACAAATTCAAATGCGTAATTATCACTGCAAATAATCCCATCAACTTTTATTTTAGCATACTTCTTTTCCAAATACTCTTGGAATGAATCTAAATGATGCTTCTCGTTAAATCGCTTAGCATCCATGTTTTCTATAGAGATTCTATAGTTATCTTTTTCGGGTAGCTCGCGAATAATACTTTCGGTGATCTCTTTAGTCCATTCGAAGGCAGGATGATAAGAGTTGATGAGAACAACATCTTTAATCATCCCATTATTTGCTTTTGCTATGGATAAGTCACTGCAAGCAAATAAAAAAATAGCCAGTATGATTACGTTAATTTGTTTCATGGGCTACTTAATTTATTAACTAATTTAAACTATTTTTGCAAGATGTCAAGTTTTTAAGAGTGGTTTTTTTAAGTTATTATGTAAATTTCAATTTTTGTGTTTTAGTTTTTATAAACTCTATTGTCAACTCTCTTGCATTAATGTTGTTGACTTTATTGAACAACATAATTATACTTCTGCTAATTATGAAAAGGGTTCTCTTTTTTTTATTTTTAATTATAATTAGCTCTCTCATGGAGGGGCAGGTACGTGAGATAAAGTCTGCTATTCAGTCTGATAAAGGGGGTGTGCCAACCCGTTATTCAGCTTCCAGTAGTTCTTCTTCTTATTCTGCACCTGATTTTGAGGATGGAATAGCAGCGTTTTTAGTGGGGTCTTTTTTTTACTATACGTTCTATGGTACGTATCTTGGATTAAGACACGGTCAGTATCTTATGCAAGAAAGACGTGAGTTGCATCCCGAAACATTTTCACTTCAGGGGTCTCTTATGAGCGGTTTTGATTTTCCTCATAGCGGAAGCACTTTAACCTCTTCTTTAAGAGGAAATTGGGGGCTTTTTGCATCTGATATGCGTTATATGAGCATCAGTGATGTTACGGGAAGGTTAAATGTTTGGGATTGGCAGATTTTAATGCTTCGTTTTCCTCTTCGAAACATCAAATTGGAGTATGGATTGGGCTTTAGCCACATCTTTATTCCTTCTAAAACATACTTTGAACAGTCAACAGGTATTGACTATTGCTTTTTGAATAGAAAAGCCACTCTGCAGGCAGGCTATCGATGGACCGCTAAAACCCATATAGGTGAGCGTTTTCGGGAAGAGATAACGTTGCAAGCTGATTATGAGATAGCACGCTCTTCTCTCTTTAGATTTTCTCCTGCCATCGGCTTTTCACGTCAGAACTACTTTGCCACCACCCATTTTATTTTTTTTCAGGTGGGGCTGAAAATTCGTTGCTTTTAACTACTTTAATAATTGTGCAGCTGCTTCGTCCATAAGCCAAATGCTTTTTGACGCATCTACTTTAAAAGCTGGGTAATCTGTGAATGAGCCTTTCTTTTCTATAATTTCGTGTACTTTTTCTGCTTTGTTGGCTCCAGTCACTAGAAACATGATCTCTTTAGAGTTGTTGATCACCCCTCCAGTTAGAGTGATTCTTTTCTGCCCCGTTTCAGGATGTGTGGCAATCTCGCAAACTTTGGATGAATTCCACAAATCTATCTGATAAGGGAAAATGGAGGCAGTATGCCCATCGTCACCCATGCCAAGAATCATTAAATCAAATTGAGGAAGCCCATTGTTTACAGGCAACTCTTTTTTTAGGATGCTTATATAATCTGAGCATGCCTCTTCTGGGGTTAATTCCCCCTTGATTCTAAAAATGTTTTGCGCAGAAATATTTATTTTTTCAAAAAGATGTGTTTTTGTCATTCTATAATTACTCTCCTGGTCTTCTGGAGAAACACAACGCTCATCGCCCCAGAAAAATCTTAGTGCATCCCAATTGATTTTATCTGAATAGTCTTTTGCTAAAACATCAAAAATAACCTGCGGTGTACTGCCTCCTGAGAGAGCAATGTTTACTTTTTTATTACTTTTGGATAGTTTGGTCAGATGATCACCAAAAAAAATAGATAGTTCAATTCTGTTCGAAAATATTTTTTTTCTCATTTCTTTCTGTTTTTATAATATGAATGACTGATATATAGATAGTTGCATTTTTTAAGAAAAGTTGCGCCATCTATTTTTAGCTATAACTCGCAATATCCTCCGTCGCCTGTTAAATTTTTGCACGGATATCTCCACGTTTGGGTTCCTTCAATGAGTCCATCGGAGACATCGGGCCCCCATGTTCCTGCGGGATACCCATGGATTTTTATTTCTGGATGATTTTTCCAAGCATTTATAATGGGCGTAACAAACTTCCAAGCTGCTTCTACTGCATCATTCCGCGAATAGAGCGTGGGATCACCCAACATGGAGTCCAGCAACAATCTTTCGTAGGCGCTGGGTAGGTAAGTGTCGTTTAAACTGGAATAGTGGAAATCCATATTTACATCTTGCACGTTGAATCCAGTGCCTGGAACTTTCATGCCAAACTTTAACAACAGTCCTTCATCGGGTTGAATACGTATAACCAACTGATTTTGCTGATCTCTGATGGCTTTATCTTCAGAAAAAATGTGATGAGGCGTAGATTGAAAATGTATTACAATTTCTGTAACCTTTGTGGGTAAATTTTTTCCTGTTCGTATGTAGAATGGAACTCCCGCCCACCGCCAATTGTCAATGAAGAATTTCATGGCTACAAAAGTTTCCGTTCTAGAGTGAGGATCCACACCTTCTTCTTCACGGTAGCCTTTAATTTGCTTCCCCTTGATTTTAGAAGGTATGTATTGTCCTCTAATTACAAACTCTTCTACTTTGTCTTCAGGAATCGGACGAAGTGATTGAAGTACCTTTACAATTTCATTCCGAATGCTGTCTGCATTAATTAATGTGGGAGGTTCCATAGCAACTAAGGAAACCAGCAATAGCAAATGATTTTGAACCATATCGCGTAAAGCACCAGAACCTTCATAGTATCCGCCTCTTGTTCCAACACCAAAATCTTCTGTGGAGGTGATTTCTACATGATGAATGTAGTTTCGATTCCATAACGGCTCAAAAACCCCATTGGAGAATCTTGTAACCAATAGGTTTTGTACAGTCTCTTTTCCCAAGTAATGGTCGATTCTATAAATCTGCTCTTCATGAAATTCAGTTCTTAATTCATGATTTAATTGTTGAGCGGTTTTTAGATCAAAGCCGAAAGGTTTTTCAATAATGAGGCGCTTGAAACCATCACTCTCATCGTTAAGACCTTCTAATGCCAAATATTTTGGGATAATGGAATACATACTTGGAGGAGTGGCCAAATAAAAAATATAGTTGTTCTCTGTTTGGCAAGATTGGTTGAGTGAGAATATTTTTTCTTTTAAATCTGCATACTCTTTTTGTTCTTTTGTATTAAAAGCATAATAGAAGAGATATTCTAAAAACTTTTCTTTAGATTCTGCGCTCTTTATTTTTGTACTGGAGTATTTGTCAATGGCTTGAGACATTTTTAATTTGAAATCTGAATCGCTCATTTCGGTTCGTCCCAATCCAAGGATTCCAAAATTATCAGGCAGCAGATTTTGATTGTATAAATCAAATACCGATGGAATTAGCTTTCGATAGGTTAAATCGCCAGATGCACCAAAGATGATTAAGAGATGGTTATGTGGTTTTTTCATTACTATTTTTTTTGATAGAAAACTTTTGATTTCGGTTTTTATTAGCGTATAAGATTTATGTCATCTAAATAACAAATAACTTCTTGCTTCGTTCATCTTTTCGTTATTGATCTGACAACTGTAAATTTAACAAAATTTTATCGGTCATAAAACTCTGGATTGTTACAGCCCTATTAATTCGTGTTAATATGAAGTTTACACAATTTGATAGAAGCAATGTATAGTGTTGGTCTTTAGTGATTAACTCAATTCCATTTGAGGTTTTATAAAGGATCTCTTTTGGTTTTATAAAATCTGGTTATCTTTGATAGAAAAGGCTGATATGATTAGAGTTACTGTTTTGGTTGATAACTTTGCTGGAGGTGGTATGCTTTCTGAGCATGGATTATCTTATTATATAAAAGATGAAACTAATGGTGAAAGCTGGCTTTTTGATGCTGGACAATCTGATCTCTTTTTGCGTAACGCCGAAAGATTAAATATAAATTTAAATGAGATAAACGGTGTAGTTCTAAGCCATGGACACTATGATCACGGAAATGGTTTGCAATATATGTCCAA